>JBDTLY010000186.1:0-6603 GCA_039934535.1 Casimicrobiaceae bacterium
TTCTTGTCATCGATCTTCGACGCCGACGCTGTCGCTGCACCAGTAAGGCCGGCGACGAGCGCAACGCACACGCTCACCACTATCAGGCGAGTGAATCTGTGCTTCATGGGACTCCTGCGGGGCGTGGCGTGCGGGGTGGAGGGAGGGTCCTGCCCATCCTAGCCTCGCCCCTTGGCGAACACAAGCTCTGGTAGCGGAATCGCCCGCGGCGCGTACCGGTTGTGGTGCGCATGCGACGGCACCGGGACTTCTCACTGAGGAATCGGAGGACTAGGATTGGCTTCCGCTGCCATCCGGGCAGCCGCTCGCGCCAAAGGGAGGCCCCATGCGTCGCCTGTCGCCGTTGTTGTCCTTGGTTGTCGTGACTCTCGCCGCCGCCGTGACGCCCGCCGCGATGGCCGCCGCGCAGCGCACGTTCGTTGCTTCCAATGGGCTGCCGGCCAACACGGCCTTCAGCTGTTCGATCGCGAAGCCCTGCCGCGCATTCAGTGAAGCGATCGGCGTCACCAATTCCGGTGGTGAAGTTGTCGTCCTCAATTCGGCCGGCTACGGTTCGGTGACCGTCACCAAATCGGTGTCGATCGTCGCTCCACAGGGCATCTACGCCGGCATTACTGTGTTCTCGGGCGCCGGCGTCACGATCAACGCGGGCGCGAGCGACATCGTCGTCTTGCGTGGCCTGTCGATCAACGGTCAAGGGGGAGCCGAGGCATCCACTTCCAGGCGGGCGGGCGACTGCGTGTGGAGAATTGCGTCGTCTCCGGCGTGAGCGTTGCCGGCATCTCACATAACGCCGCCGGCGGCGAGATGATTGTGCTCGACACGATCGTCCGCGACACCGGCAGCAGCGGCATTGTCGTCGTCGGCGACCTTCCCGGGAAGCCTCGGTGCCCGAGCAACGGTCGTCGACAGCGTCTTCACGCACAACGATGGGCGGGGGATCGGGGTCGATCCTCCTGTCGGTGCGACCACATCGATCGTCGTCGAACGCAGCGTCATATCGAACAACGGTCAGGACGGGTTTAAAGCCAACGCCGTAGTTGGCTCCCAAGCGGTCGCCACCCTATCGCGTAACGCGATCAACGACAATGGTGGCAACGGGATTTGGATACAGGGAAATACTACAGGCACTGCTCACGAGAACGTCATGCACCGCAACAGCGGCTACGGGATTCTCGGTGACGGAAGCGTAAAGATCTTCCTGGCCGCGAACTCTGCAGTTGGAAATCTAGCTGGCCAGGTATTTTGTAATAGCGCAGCCGGGTCTCAGTTTTCCCTTGGCAACAACTTGGTCAGTGCTGTTGTTGTTGTCACGTGGAGCTTTACGGGTAGCGGATATTGAGCTGGTGTTCGGGTGTATCTGTTCGTCTCTGCCAGATAACCCGACGGCCGGAACGAACGGTCGTCTCGCCGGTGCCCGGCCAACATGCGCCGCGTCTGGCCTCGGGAGCGCTACGCCACCCGGATGAACTGCCCGCGCAACAGCGTGTCTAGATAGCTTTCACTGCGGCCAGCACGGGCTCCGCATGACCAGGGACCTTGACTCCACGCCACTTCTGGACGAGCTTTCCATCGGGGCCGATCAGGAACGTGCTGAGCTCGATCCCGCGCACCTTCTTCCCATACATGTTCTTCATCTTGATGACGTCGAACTGCGCGCACAGCTTTTCGTCGGCATCCGAAATGAGCTCGAAGGGGAAGTCCGTTTTCGACTTGAAGCCTTCGTGCGACTTCAGGCTGTCGCGCGACACGCCGGCGATAACTGCCCTCAGCTTCGTGAACTGCGTGTAGAGGTCGCGGAAATCCGCGCCCTCGGTCGTGCAGCCCGGCGTGTTGTCCTTGGGGTAAAAATAGAGGACGACCGGATGGCCCTTGTAGGCGGACAGCTTGAACGGACCGCCGGTGGTGGCGATGGTGAAATGCAAGCCCACGTTGCGGATGACCACAGGGGGATGATCACTCATAGGCAGGAGTCCAGGCATTCCGGACGCTGTTGTCAGCGGCCTTTTTGAAGCGCTGGCGTTCCCGCCTGAATCCGTGCCGCGGGCGGCCGCCTCGAGCATGTAGACTCCGTCACATGCGCTCGCCTACCTCGAGCGAACTACGCGAAGGATCGCATCATGAGACGAGATATCAGGCACGCCCTGGCTGTGTTCGCCGCAGTCGCAGGCGCCTCACTCACCGGGGATGCCTTGGCAACGTCACAACGCACCTTCGTCGCGTCAACCGGGCTCGACACCAATGCCTGTTCGCTCTCCGCGCCCTGCCGGTCGTTCGCCGCGGCGATCACCAAGACCAGCACCAACGGCGAGGTGATCGTCCTTGACTCAGCGGGCTACGGTCCGGTGACGATTGCGAAGTCGATCTCGTTGATCGCGCCGCCGGGCGTCTACGCCGGCGTTACGGTCTTCAGCAGCGATGGCATCACCGTCAACGCGCCCGGGATCATCGTTGTGTTGCGCGGTCTGTCGATAAACGGACAGGGCGGGCAGAATGGCATCAACCTGCTGCAGGCAGCGCGGCTGCGGATCGAGAATTGCGTGATCTCGAGCATGACCGGCGACGGCATCCTGCATGCAGCGAATGGTGCCGAAGTGGTCGTTCTCGACACGATCATTCGCGACAACCTCGGCAACGGCCTGGATATTCTCGCCGACACCTCGATCGTGCTCGATCACGTGCGCAGCGAGCACAATCTATTTGACGGCATTAGTATCCTATCCCTGAGCAACACAGTCGCGGCAACAATCTCCGACAGCCTCTTCGTGTTCAACGGCAGGCACGGAATCAGCGTTGCCACCAGCGTTCCCTCTTCCACCCCCAGAGTAATGGTTGACCGGTCGGTGCTCGCGGACAATGTCGGCTCCGGATTTGTCCTGAATGGCGCGAATGCGCATTCCGTCGGCACACTGACGCGCAATTCGATCCATCGCAACGGCGGTGACGGAGTCAGTGTACTCGGCGGTTTTAGCGCGGAAACCATCGTGTCGGTGTACGAGAACACGATCAGCGGAAACGCCAACGGCATCCGCGCAGACGGCAGCAACTTGGCGATTGTGGAGGTGAGCGGCAACACTATGTCGGCTGAGGCGCTGGCCTACAAGCAGGCTAACAGCGCGAGCTTCCGTTCGTATGGCAATAACGTCGGTGTCTACTATACGTCTGGGACGATATATACTGTTTCAGGGAAGTGAGCCTTGGACGCCTGCCTGGCGGCGTATGTGCTTCTGGGGATCGGAAATTCATCATCCCGTCGCGTCGCTGATCGGCACGAATGCGTCGTCTCGTTTTCTTCTCCACTATGTCGATCTACGACTACTCCTTCGCGCAGGTGAAGTGCGGCGTATTCTCTTCCTGCCGCAACAATGTCGGTGCTGGCTTCCAGTCAGGGACGATTACCCCCGTAACAGGGCAATGTCGATCCGGCAGCCCCGCAAGGTACCCCTTTAGTGGTGCGCTGGCACGCCGAGTACCGGTCCCAATCCGAGCGGCGCCGCGGGTGTCGTGCGTGAACCCAGCACGGGCCGGTCGGCGTCGTCCAGTCGCTTCACGTCGCCATTGAGTTCGCCACCCTCGGCCACGTCGATCAGCACGTCGCAGTCGGATATGTCGACACCCTTCAACTTGATGTTGATGCCCACGAAGAGCTTGCTCACCGGTACGTCGGCCTGAGGCACTCGCACGAGACCCTGTGTCGCTACGTCGCCCGGCGGTGAAACGGGCGCTGAGGCGCCTTTGGGAGGCGCTATCGCCGGTGCCTGCGTCGATCTCGTCGTGGTGTTGCCCGTCGCCGAAGGATAGCAAATCCAACGCCTCGACGTGCCGTCGAGAGCAGCGCAGCACGGCTTGACTTGCGCGGGCTGACGGGAAGCTGGGGTGGCGGGAGTCGCTGCGACGCCGTGATTGCCCGGCATCGGGTGTTTCGCGAGCGTCGGCGAGCGTGCCTGGTGGCCGTCGGCACGCGCCTGCCCGGCGTCGCGCGCGAAAGGCGGTCGACAGTCGGGGTTACCAAGTGATGCGTTGATCGAACTCGCTTTCGATCTGCTTCCTTGGTACCCGAGGATGCGTAGCTAAGCCGACGGTGGCGTTGCGGGGGTCGTCGTCAGCGCCTACTTCTCCATTGTCCAGCGCAAGGTCCATACGCCCAACGACTTCCGCTGTCGAAGAGCCCGCCCATGTTCGGCCCTCTGCAGGGGGCGCTTGTGGGGTCTGACCCGAGTCATACCACGGTCTGGCACCAGGCGCGCGGCGGAACGCGGTGCCGTCAGAGCGCCTTGACGGCCTCCAGCACCTCGGCCGCATGACCCTCGACTTTCAGCTTTCTCCATTCGCGGACGAGCTTTCCGTCGGGTCCGATCAGGAACGTGCTGCGCTCGATCCCGCGGACCTTCTTGCCATACATGTTCTTCATCTTGATGACGTCGAACTGCGCGCACAGTTTTTCGTCGGCATCGGAGATGAGCTCGAAGGGAAATTCGAACTTCGTCTTGAAATTCTCGTGCGACTTCAGACTGTCGCGCGACACACCCACGACAACGGCTCCCAGCTTGGTGAATTTCGAGTGCAGATCCCGGAAGTCCGTGCCCTCGGTCGTGCAGCCCGGCGTGTTGTCCTTGGGGTAGAAATAGAGGACGACGGGATGGCCTTTGTGGGCGGACAGCTTGAACGCGCCGCCGGTGGCGGGCGCTTCGAAATTGGCGACGTTCTTTCCAACCATCGGTTTGCTCCTTGCAGGATTCGACGACGCCCTACGCGGCGGCCGCCAAGTCTACGTCACCCAGGAATTCCTCTCCCTGGACCAGCAGCGTTCCGCTGCGGCCGTCCACCGCGCCGGGGGCGACCTCGCAGCGCGGCAGCGCCATCGGCTGCAACGTTTCGTACAGCGTGCGGGTGGTGCCGAGGGACCAGCCCTGCGCTCGCCAGCCATCTAGCAGCTGCTCGAAGGCGTGCGCGAGCCGCAAACCCTCGAGCTCGGCGTGCAGCGTGAACACGTGCCCCGCGGGCCGCGCCTCGCGTGTGAGCTCGAGCAGGTGCGCGGCGACATTCTCCTCGGTAATGCCGTCGACGCCGATGAGCTCGTCCATCGTCGGCAGCGTAGTCGGCAGCTGCGGGCAGCGGATCAGCTCCGCGTTCCATACCGGAAGGTGGGGATACGTGCCACGGCCGTCGGAACAGTATTCGAATCCCATCCGCTGCGTGAGCCGCAGCGCGTGGACGTTCATCTGCCAGCCGGCGGCGCCGTGCGTCAACGGCGGGGTGCCAAAAATTTCCGTGTAGCGCTCACAGGCGCGCTCCATTTCGCGCTTCGTCCACTCGGCGTCGGCGTTCGCGACCCCATCCTGCCATCGCACGTGGTCCCACGTGTGGACGCCCGTCTCGAAGCCGGCGTCAGCGACGGCCTGCATCACGTCGGCGGCGCGCCGGCCGATGTCGGGACCCGGCAGGATGGTTCCGTACAGAAGCGTTCGCACGCCGTAGTGGCGAACCACCGAGGTGCGCCGGACCTTGCCGTAGAAACCGGGCCGGAACACGCGCTTGATGGCGCGCCCGGTATGGTCGGGCCCGAGCGTGAAGAGGAACGTCGCGCCGACGCCATGCTTGCGCAGCAGCGTGACGAGGTTGGGGACGCCCTCGCGCGTGCCGCGCAGCGTGTCGACGTCGATCTTGAGCGCGATGCGCATTATTCGACGAGCCGCCGCGCCTCGGCGACCTGCCCGCGATACGCGTCGAAGATGCGCTTCAGCGCCTCGTCCATCAGCACCGTCGGCTTCCAGTCGAGGTCGGCGCAGGTGTTGGCGATCATCGGCACGCGATTCTGCACGTCCTGGTAGCCCGCGCCGTAATACTCGGCCGACGTGGTCTCGACTATTTTCACGTGGCCTGCGGAGTCGCGATACTCGGGGTAGGTGAGGGCCAGTTTCAGCATCATCGTCGCGAGGTCGCGCACCGAAAAATTGTTCCGCGGATTTCCGACGTTGTAGATCCGGCCGGATGCAATGCCGCCCGCATTGGCGATGATCTTGATGAGCGCGTCGATGCCATCGTCGATGTAGGTGAACGTGCGCTTCTGCGTGCCGCCGTCGACCAGCTTGATGGGTTCGCCGCGGACGATGTGGCCGAGAAACTGGGTGATGACACGCGAGCTGCCTTCCTTCGGCGCGTTGATCGAGTCGAGCCCGGCGCCGATCCAGTTGAACGGGCGGAACAGCGTGTAGTCGAGTCCCTCCTGCTGGCCGTAGGCGTGAATGACCCGGTCCATCAGCTGCTTGGCGCAGGCGTAGATCCAGCGCGGCTTGTTGATCGGGCCCAGCACGAGCTCGGAGTGCTCGGGATCGAATTCGGCGTCGCGGCACATCCCGTACACCTCGGAGGTCGACGGGAACACGATGCGCTTCCCATACCGGACGCAGGCGCGGACGATCGGCAGGTTGGCCTCGAAGTCGAGCTCGAACACGCGCAGCGGCTCGCGCACGTACGTCGCCGGCGTGGCGATCGCGACCAGGGGCAGGACGGTGTCGCATTTCTTGATGTGGTACTCGATCCACTCCTTGTTGATCGTGATGTCGCCCTCGAAGAAGTGGAAGCGCTTCTCCGGGAGAAGTT
>JBDTLY010000187.1:0-6593 GCA_039934535.1 Casimicrobiaceae bacterium
TTGCTGCTTTCCGCGCGCGATCGCGGACTGCGGCCGGAGTTGCTGGACTTGCGCAACTCCGGGGACACGGCGGGCGACAAGTCCCGCGTGGTCGGTTATGCATCGTTTGCCTTTACGGGAGGCGCTGCCGGCCATGCATGATCTCGGAAGCGCACTGCTGACGATCGCTCGTTCCGCGATCGCCGAAGCGTTCGGCTTGCCCAATCTGGACGAGGCCGGCCATGCGGCGTTGGCGCAACCCGGCGCCACGTTCGTGACGTTGAAGCGCCGGGGCCAACTTCGCGGATGCATCGGTTCGCTGAGGCCAGTGCGCCCGCTGGGCGTGGATGTGCGCCAGAACGCGATAGGCGCGGCGTTCCGCGACCCGCGCTTCCCGCCGCTCGCATTGGCGGAGTTCGAGAAAGTGCTGGTCGAAGTGTCGCTGCTGTCGGCCGACGAGCGGATCGACGTCGTGGACGAGAACGACCTCCTGGCACGCCTTCGCCCCGGCGTGGACGGCCTGATTCTCGAGTACGGCCGCCAGCGCGCGACGTTCCTGCCGCAGGTTTGGGACTCGCTGCCCGACCCACGCCATTTCCTGACCGCATTGAAACTTAAGGCGGGGCTGCCGGAGGATTTCTGGAACGCGCAGATGAACGTTGCCCGCTACAGCGTGACTAAGTGGTCACAGAGCGAATTCATCGAGACTGAACTGCAGCAATGAGCAATTTCCCCGGCCGCTGGTGGCACCGCCTCGACGATGGCCGCATTCAATGCGACCTGTGCCCGCGCGACTGCCGCCTGCATGAGGGCCAGCGCGGCGCCTGCTTCGTGCGCCAGCGCGAAGGCGACGCGATGGTGCTCACCACCTACGGCCGCTCGTCGGGATTCTGCATCGATCCCATCGAGAAGAAGCCGCTCAATCATTTCTATCCCGGTTCGAGCGTGTTTTCGTTCGGCACCGCGGGCTGCAACCTCGCCTGCAAGTTCTGCCAGAACTGGGACATCTCGAAGTCGCGGGAGATGGACACGCTGATGGACTCGGCGTCGCCGGCGGCAATCGCCGAGGCGGCCGCAAAGACCGACTGCAAGAGCGTCGCGTTCACCTACAACGATCCGGTCATCTTCGCCGAATATGCGATGGACACGGCCGACGCCTGCCATGCGCTGGGAATCAGGACGGTCGCCGTCACCGCCGGCTACATCGGCGTCGACGCGCGGCGTGAGTTCTACGCGAAGATGGACGCCGCGAACGTCGACCTCAAGGGGTTCACCGACGCGTTCTACGTCAAGCTCTGCGGCGCGCGGCTGCAGCCGGTGCTGGACACGCTGGTCTACTTGAAGCATGAGACCAACGTCTGGTTCGAGATCACGACGCTGCTGATTCCCGGCAAGAACGACTTTCCCGCCGAGATCGAGGCGATGAGCAAGTGGATCGTCAAGGAGCTGGGGCCGGACGTCCCGCTCCATTTCACGGCGTTCCATCCGGACTACAAGATGACGGATCTGCCGCGCACGCCGGCGGCGACGCTGACGCGCGCACGCGAGATCGCGACCTTCGAGGGGATCCGCTACGTCTATACGGGCAACGTGCACGACCGCACGGGCGGCACGACGTTCTGTCCGGGCTGCGCGAAGCCCGTGATCGTGCGCGACTGGTACGAGATCCTGAGCTACCACCTCACCCCGGACGGGCGCTGCAAGCACTGCGACGCGCAGCTGCCGGGCCGGTTCGAGCGTTACGATGGATCGTGGGGCCGGCGGCGGTTGCCGATCAGCATTGGCGTGTCGGCCTGACCGGCATCGATCACGCTCACTCGAGGTCGAGGTACTTGGTCGCGCGCCCCTTCGTTTTTTCGACCGGATACTTCTCGCGGTTGATGACGAGCTTGTCGGTCGCCGCGGCGACGATGTCGATGTCGAGGACCTGTCCGAGGCGGACGAGGTAAATCAGGACGTCGCCGATCTCCTGCCCGATCAGGGCCTTGCGCGCGGCGTCCGGGGCGTCGGCATCGGCGCCGGTGTTCCACAGGAAATGCTCCATCAGCTCGGCCGCCTCGATGGCAACCCCCATCGAGAGGTTCTTCGGCGTATGGAACTGCGCCCAGTCGCGCTCGGCGACGAACGCGTCGACGGCGTCCTGCAGTTCGGTCAGGTGGTCGGGCATTTCGACGTCCCTTGCGGCTATTTCGCCGGCATCACGACGCCGTAGTTCGAAGTCAAGTAGTCGACGATTGCCGGCACGCTCTCGGGCGGGATCGGCGCGCCGTACGCCTTGATCATCTTGGTGACCTCGGCATCCCAGACCTGGCGCGTCATGAACGGGGAGTTGCCCTGGATATAGTCGAGGCTGTGGCAGACGGCGCAGTTCCCCGTGACCAGATCGCGGCCGGGGCCGGGCTTCAATTCGAATTTCGTTTCCTGCGCGTAGGCAATCGCCGCGGTGGCGATCATGGCGATGCAAAGGGCATGTCTGGCATTCATCGCGGGCTCCGTTAAGGGGTTCAGGCGGCGACGAGCACGATCCGCTGCATCACGTTGTTGTGATAGCCCGGAGGATTGAAGATGAGCTCGGCGGTCTGCGTCGAGCCCTGCCGATTCGTCGCGCGCGCCATCACCGGATAGTCCCCCGGTTTGGCCGGGCGGAAGGCGTACCGCCACGCACGGAACGAATAGCGGCCGAGATCCGGGCCCAGCTCCGCCGTGGTCCAGTTGCGCCCGCCATCCGCGGAGACGTCGACGTTGCGAATCCCGTAGCCGCCGTCCCATGCAATCCCGCGCACCTCCGCGTCCTGGCCGACGGGTATTTTCTGTCCGTCCTTGATGTTCGTGATGATCGAGTTGACGACCATTTCCGTGATCGGCGTCGACGCATCGTTCTCCTGCGTGAGGAACCGGTCCGCAAAGGCGAACTTGCCTTTCGGAACGCGGTAGGCCGTGTTCATCCAGAATGTGACGAGCGGCTTGTCGAGCGCGTCGATCGAGGTCAGCATCTTCATCCAGTACGTCGCGGTCCAGCCCGGCACGATTACGCGCAGCGGCGCGCCGTTCAAGTGCGGCAGCGGCTCGCCGTTCATTTCCCACGCAAGCAGGGTGTTCTCGTCCAGAGCCTTCCAGGCCGGGATGCTTTTCTGGAAATCCGGCGTGGCGGGGAGTACGCCGCGGTCCGCGCCGTCGAAGGCGATCTCGATGGCGTCCTTCTTCACGCCGGCCTTGTTCAGCACGTCGCGCAACCGCACGCCCTTCCAGCGCGCGTTGCCCACCGCGCCGTATCCCCATTCGACGCCCGGGACATGCGGATCGGAGAGTCCCCGGCGACTGCCGCTGCACTGGCACACGGCGGTGATCTCGACGTTATCGAAGCTTCGCTTGAGCTCGTCCAGCGAATATTCGGCGGGCGTGGCTGCGGCGGGTCCGCCTACTTTCAATCGCCAGCTCGCTGCGTCGATGTTCGGGATGTTGGCGAGATGCCAGCGCACGAAGAAAGCGCGATTCGGGGTGATCGCGGAGTCGAACAGGTCGACCGGCGTTTCGTAGTTTGGGGGGCGAAACGAACGCTTGATCAGCGGGACCTTGCCGGGGAGCGCCTCGAGCGCGCCGGATTCGATCGCGCCTGCCGGAAGGCCGGCGGCGAGTGCACGGCGCGCGTCGAGGGTCAGCAGAATGCCGCCGGCGGCGGTCACCACAAAAGAACGTCGGTCCATGGTTCCTCCGAAAGAGAGGTGTTTTGCGTGCTGGTCGAGCGTCGTCGCTCGCCTCGCCCGCGGGAACGTTTATCGCGCTCCGCCGCGCGGCTGTCAATAGCCGGCGCCGCGAGGTGATACGGAATGTCAGCGGGTGTCAAGCGACCTTCGCGTCGGTCGCGCGGATCACGCGGCCCCAAAGGTCGATTTCGCTTTTGATGAACGCCGCAAACTGCTCGGGCGAATTGTCGACAGGATCGGCACCTTCGCCCGCGAGTTTTTCGGCAACCGCGGGATCCTTGAGCGCCTTCACGAATTCACGATTGAGCTTCATCACGACGTCCTTCGGCGTGGCGGCCGGCGCGAGGATCCCGTACCACTGGGCCGCCTCGAAACCCGGCACGCCGGACTCGGCAATCGTCGGAATGTCGGGAAATTGCTTCAAGCGCTGCGAGGAGGCGACGCCGAGAGCTTCTGACCCACTGCGCGGGCGAGGATGTCGGTGCTACCGCCGGGCGTGAACGGCACGACGAGGCGCACGGGTGTCGATGGAAACGCTGCGATCGATTCAGCCGCCAGTGGCGATGTTGCAAAGGTGCAGACGAGGGCGAAGGCGGTGAGCGTGGTGGCCGCGTGGGGCGCCATGGCATTGCGGATCATCGGGAAAGCGCATCACCGATTTTCGGCAGCGCGCGGGTTCGCGATATAGTCGGAAACATCAGGTGCGCCGGAGAGTCCATGCCCCTTGTGCAGCACCGTTGCCATCGCGCATGCCGCCATTCACCGTTGGCGCGCCAGCGCGGCAACGTCGCTGCGCGCATCGTGGCGTGTTTCGTCGCCGCGGTCGGCGTCGGGCTTCTTACCGGGCCGTGGTGGTCGTCGACGCTTCCGGCGAGCGACCGGCCGCTGGTCATCGTGCTCGGCGCGATCTTCGCCGGGATCGGCGCCTACGGTGCGATCCCGGACAGCCTTCCACGGGCGCGGACGCTCGCCTTCGTATTGTTTCTTGGCGCGTTCGGGCTCGCGTGCGCGGCAATCGCGCTGGCGCAAGTGCAGCCGGACGGCACGACGATCATCGCAGGGGTTGGGCGCATTGCGGCGAGCGAGCCGATGCCTGTTTGGGCGCGGCTCGTCGCGGGATTGTTTGCGTTGCTCCTCCTCGGATCGTGCGGACTCGCGCTCTGGGGGCTCGTGCGCGGAATGATCGCCGGCACGTCGCCAAATGCATGAGCGGCGAACAACGCGAGGGGGTGGGGCCAAGTAATTTTTTATCTATCCAATAATCTATTCATATTTGTGAAATGAATTTCTTGAAGTAATTGACAAAAAAGGAGAAAATGATTTAGTATTTATTCAAAATCAAATCAAAAGTTGTTGTAGAACGTGCCATGGCCCGACCTTCGCCTGACGTCGCCGATCTGACCGCCGAGTTGCGGCGATCCCCTCTGTCCAACGCGGCATCGCTGATCTGGACGCTGGGCCTCGGATCTCAGGCGACGCTTTCCCGACTCATCGTCCGTGCGGGAGAAGACGTCGTCCCTATTGGTCGCGCCCGTGCGCGACGCTATGCAGCGGCGCGCGCCGTCCGCGGACTCCCGTACGAAATTCCGCTGTTTCGTATCGACGCCCGCGGTTCCCTGGAGCGAATCGCCGGCATACGCACCTTCGCTCCCGGCGGACATTTCGTCGATGGCGCCGAGAAGTTGCCGCGCTGGATGCGGGGGCATCGAGGCGACGGCGTCTTCGAGGGTCTTCCGGTCTTTCTCGTCGATCAACGTCCGCAAGGCTTTCTCGGGCGGACATTTGCGCGGAGGAACGCGGAACTTGGCTTGTCCGACAATCCGGAAACGTGGACGGACGACGATTGCACTTTTGCGCTTGCAAAGTCCGGCGAAGATTGCGTGGGCGATCTCGTCGTCGGCGACGAATCGGCCCGGCGGTTGTATGCGGCATGGGCCGCCGGCCAAACGATCATTCCGCTTGCGCAGCGGGCGGTCGTCTATCCAGCGCTCGCCGAAGAAGCCATCAACGGCGTGGCGCCCGGATCGTCAGCGGGCGGCGAGCAGCCGAAATTCGGTGCGATCGTCGCGGACCGGTTGTCGCCCATTCCGATCCTGGTCAAGTTTTCCCCCGGCGACGACTCGCCCGCGGCCGATCGCTGGCGCGATCTCTTGATCGCCGAACATCTCGCGCTGCAAACGCTGCGCCGACACAAAGTTCCGACGGTCCGGTCCGAAATCCTCGAAGCCGGGGGCAGGGTATTTCTGCAAACCATGCGTTTTGACCGCGAGGGCGCGCGCGGGCGCCGTCCCGTCATATCGCTGCATGCAATGAATGGGGAGTATGTCGGTATCGCCGCCGGCGCCGGCGCCGGACGCTGGCTCGATGCGATCGAACGTCTGCAGCGTGATCGCTGGTTGTCGCCGGCGACCGTCGCGCAGGTCCGGGATCTGCACGCCTTCGGCCAATTCATCGCCAATTCCGACATGCACTTCGGCAACCTGTCGCTGCTCCCGCTGAACGATGGAACGCTCGCGCTTGCGCCGGTCTACGACATGCTGCCCATGAGCTATGCGCCGGTCGCCGGCGAGGTGCCGGCGCGGCACTTCGAGCCACCGTTGCCGGAGCCCGGCGAGGAAGCCGCCTGGTTGCGCGCGGGGGAACGCGCCATCGAGTTCTGGCAGGCGGTCGCCTCCGAATCGCGCGTATCCGGAGCGTTTCGAAAAATCGCCGCCGACAACGCGGCTGCCACTGCCAAGGCGCTCGCGCGCTTTGGTCACGCCTTCGAGTAGATCTCCGCACCTTTCTTCACGAACTCGACGGCCTTCGCCTCCATCCCCTTGGCGAGCGCTTCGCCCTCCGCGATTCCCTGCTTTGCCGCGTACTCGCGCACGTCCTGCGTGATCTTCATCGAGCAGAAGTGCGGGCCGC
>JBDTLY010000188.1:0-6575 GCA_039934535.1 Casimicrobiaceae bacterium
GCCCACTCGTAGAAGCCGTCGGCGGGCAGGAGGCAACGATGGCGCCGATAGGCCATCCGGAACGACGGCTTCTCGGCGATGGTCTCGCCGCGCGCATTGATCATCTTGTTGCCGATCGCGGTGTCCTTCGCCCAGCGGGGAACGAGGCCCCAGCGCACGCGGACGAACTCGCGCGCGCCTTCGGCGTTGGCGCGCACGATGCCCACGTCGGTCATCGGCGCGATGTTGTAGCGCGCATGCACCTCCGGGAGCTGCGCGAGGCCGAACGCCAGCGCGATGGCGGCCGGATGACTGTGCAGTTCGTAGCGGCCGCACATGGCCGGCTCCGCTAAACGGCCGCCTCGGCCGGCACGACGGTGCCGCGCGACGAGGCGAGCAACCGGTACGTGGATTTTGCCACCTGCATCGTGTCCCAATACGCGTAGGCGCCGACGGCCGCGGCGCCTGCCAGCGGCACCCAGCGGCTCGCCGCGGTGCCCGCGACGCGCTGGGTGACCGAGATACCGATGGTCTTCAGCAGTCCGCCGATGGCGCCGACGGAAAGCTGCTGCACGATGACACGTTGCCCGGCCCGCACGACTACGTCGCGGGCGACCTGGCTCGCCATGTGCCGGAAGAGGCAATAGAGCATGTGCGACCGCGTGAGCTCGGCTTCGCGGCCGTGCAGCGCGTAGATGTCCGCCACCATCTGCCGCTGCACTTTCCAGATGAGGTAGAGGTCGGGCAGGACGGTGATCATCCCGAGCGGCCCCGGCGGCAGCGCCAGTGATCCCGAGACGACCGCGGCCTTGCGCGCGGCCGCGCGCGCGACCTGCTCCGCGGCGTGGGCAGCGTCGGCAACCTGATGTGTGCGCGGCGGCGGCACGTCGGAGATCACGCGCTCGATCGCGCCTTCGACGCTGCGCATCGGTGCCGCATCCGGCGGAATCGGCACCACGGGCACCGGTAACTGGGTAGGGCTGGGCGTCACGACTGCAGCTTAGCTTCGCCCGTGTGCGCTGTCGACGGTTGCGTGGACCGGTCCGGCGACGGCGCGCCGGTAGAATGAGCGGATGAAAAGCAACGCGACGATGCGGGTCTTCGGCTTCGCGGGCTGGTCGGGAAGCGGCAAGACGACGCTGATCGAGCAGTTGATCCCGCGCCTGACTGCCCGCGGCCTTGCGGTGTCGCTCGTGAAGCACGCGCACCACAGCTTCGATGTCGACCAGGCCGGCAAGGACTCCTACCGGCATCGGAGCGCGGGTTGCCGCGAAGTGCTGGTGTCGTCGGGGACGCGCTGGGCGCTCATGCACGAGCTGCGCGGTGGCCCGGAAATGTCGATGGACGAGGCGCTGGCGCGGCTCTCGCCCTGCGACCTGGCGCTGGTCGAGGGATTCAAGGCCGCGCCCATCCCGAAGCTCGAGGTCTGGCGCGCCATCACGGGCAAATCGCTGCTGCACCCCGCGGATCCGCACATCCTGGCCATCGCCACCGACAGCCCCGAGGCGCTGCCTGAGGAGTCGTCAGGGCGCCTGCCGGTGCTCGGTCTCGACGCCTATGACGACATCGCAACACTCGTGAGCCGGAGCGCAAAGGTCTGGCGGAACGCTGATTGACTTGGCCCACCCCGGCGAGTACCGTGAAACTGAATCTGTTTTTCGCTGCCCAACCACGCTGGAAGGGCGGAGTTTGATGGGGCCAAGTCTGCATTCTTGGAGCGCATCGCGATTCGGGAAAGCGGGATCGCGAATGTTATGTCGTCGGTAATCATGAAAATTCAATCGATTGCATTCGTTTTCTCGATTTCACTTGCACTTGGCTCGGTAGGCCAGGCGCAGGCGGTCGAGAGCACGGATGCGATCCGGACCGACGGCTTCTATGGCGGAGTGTCGTATCGCGACAACACGCCCAGCGGATTCGGCGTTAATTTCGGCGCGGGCGGGACGGCGATGAGCCGTACCCCGGTCGCCATCGTCGACGACTCGGCGTCGCGCGCGCTCCTCTTCGGCGGCTATCGCTGGCTCAACGACCTCGCCGTCGAGGCCGCGGTCAGTTCCCTCGATCAATACACGCTGCGCCCGCTCGATGCCGGCGCGCAACGCGGCGTCGGACTGCGCTTCGGGCAACAGGCGGGCGAAGCGCAGGGCCGCAGCCTGAACCTCGACGTGTTCACGAGCTGGACCATCTACAAGTCCGTCGCCCTGTATGGTCGCCTGGGTTACGTGCAAGCCGAGGCGCCGCAGCTCGTGGGCGTCGCGCCGGTGTCGGTCGTGAGCGCGCGCGGCCTGCGCGACAGCATGAATTACGGGGTTGGCATGCGCTACGACATGAACTCCGCGCTCGGACTGCGCCTGGAGTACAGCCGCTTCGGCCGCTTCGCCGGCGAGATCGGCACCAGCCTTCCCGAGTCCGACCAGGTCACGCTGGGCGTTCAATTCAAGTTCTGACGGTCTGATAGCATCGGTACTGGCGCCCGCTCGGGGCGCAACGGTACTTCCCGATGCGCGATGCTCCTGCACCACACCTGACGCTCGTCTTTCTCGCCCGGCTGCGCGACGCTTTCGGCGCGGCGGACGAGCGCGTCGTGCTGCCGACCGACGTGACCACGACGGCACAGCTGCGCGCGTGGCTCGCGGCGCGGGGTGGCGCGTGGGCGATCGAGCTTTCGCCTGAACGCGCCGTGCGCATCGCCGTCAATCACGACATCGCCCAACCGGAAACGCCGGTGCGGCCCGGCGACGAGGTTGCGCTGTTGCCGCCGGTGACCGGCGGTTGACCATGGGAATGGCGCAATGACCGTCCGCGTCCAGACCGCCGATTTCGACGTCGGGCACGAGCTTGCGCTCCTGCGTGGCGGCGACCGGCGCGTGGGCGCGGTGGCGGCATTCATCGGCACCGTCCGCGACATCAACGACGACGCAACGGTCGCGACGCTGACGCTCGAGCACTATCCCGGCATGACCGAAAAGGCGCTCGCGGCGATCGTCGACGAGGCGAGATCGCGCTGGGACATTGTCGATGCGTTGGTGATCCACCGCGTCGGCGCACTCGCGCCGGCGGACCAGATCGTGCTGGTCGGCGTGACGAGCGCCCATCGCGGCGAGGCCTTTGCCGCGTGCGAATTCATCATGGACTATCTCAAGACCCGCGCGCCGTTCTGGAAAAAAGAAGCCACGCCGCATGGCGTGCGCTGGGTCGACGCGCGGGCGAGCGACGCGGACGCGGCCGCGCGCTGGAACGTCACACCTGGAACCAAGTCGTGACCGCCGGCCCGCGCCGCCCATGAGCGAGGGGGCGAGTGCCCTCGTCGCCATCGACTGGGGAACCACGTCGGCGCGCGCGTACCGGCTCGATGCCAGCGGCGCGGTGCTGGAAGTGCGCGAGGCGCCGCTCGGCATCCAGCAGGTGCGCGACGGATTTGCGCAGGCGCTCGCGACGCTTCTCGGCGACTGGCGGCACGATCCGGCGCCGCGGCTCGCGTGCGGCATGATCGGCAGCCGCCAGGGCTGGGTCGAGGCGCCGTACGTGGACTGTCCGGCAACGCTCGACGCCCTGGTGCGCGGCATCGTGCATGCGCCCGACGGTGCGCTCGCCATCGTTCCCGGCCTCGCGGGTCGTGACGACGAGGGCGTCCCCGACGTCATGCGCGGCGAGGAGACGCAGATCGTCGGCGCGGTCGCGCCTGACTCGCCGGCAACCCTCGCGGTGCTGCCGGGCACGCACAGCAAGTGGGCCCTCGTGCGCGACGGCGCGATCGAGGCCTTCGCGACCTACATGACCGGCGAGGTGTACGCCGTGCTGCGCGACCACAGCATCCTCGGCCGCATGAAGGACGGGACGACGCAAGAGTTTTCCTCCGCCGCATTCGCGCGCGGCGTGCGCGCCGCGCTTGCGCACGACGGGCCCGCGGGCGCGCTGCTGCATCGCTTGTTCGGCGCGCGCACGCTGGCGCTGCGCGCCGATCTCGCGCCCGAGGACACCGGCGACTACCTCTCGGGTCTGCTGATCGGCAGCGAGGTCGTGGCGGGGCGCGACTGGGCGCGCGCGCGCGATCCGTCGACGGCCGCCGTGCTGCTCGTCGGCAGCGCCGCCTTGTGCGATCTTTACCAGACGGCGCTGCACGAGGCCGGCACCGCAACGCACAACGGGCCGGAGCACGCGGCGGCGCGCGGTCTGTGGCGGATTGCGCAGGCGGCGGAACTCCTTCGGTAGACGCCGCGAACGTTCGCCCACGCTTCGTTCCGCGCTAAACTGGCGGCCGCGAAGCATGGCCGAATAGGAGGATGCGCATGTCCCGCCGTCGCACGTCCCTTGCAATCCGCAACTTCCGCCGCAGCTGAAAGTTCAATTGAACCTTTCGCGGTGAGCCTGGTGTCCGCACAGCCTCCGGGCATGCCTACGATCGTCGCGCTCGGCGAGCCGATGATCGAGTTCAACCAGGCGCGCGCCGACGCGCCGGAGCAGTACCTGCGCGGCTTCGGCGGCGACACTTCGAATGTGGCGATCGCCGCCGCGCGCCTCGTCGGCGAAACGGCAAGGGTCGGCTACGTCACGCGCGTCGGCGACGACGCCTTCGGGCGCATGCTGGTCGACCTGTGGCACGCCGAGGGCGTGGACACGCGCGGCGTCGTCGCCGACCGCCAGGCGCCGACCGGCGTCTATTTCGTCACCCATGGCGCGCACGGTCACGAATTCTCGTATTTGCGCGCCGGCTCCGCCGCGGCACGGATGACCGCCGACACGCTGCCGGGCGACATGCTGTGCGCCGCGACGATCCTGCACGTGTCCGGCATCAGCCAGGCGATCAGCGCCACCGCGTGCGACGCGGTGTTCGCCGCGATCGCAATGGCCGAGGCGAACGGCGCCCGCATTTCCTACGATCCGAACCTGCGGCCGAAGCTGTGGCCGCTCCCGCGGGCGCGCGCGACGATCATGGCGACGATCGCGCAATGCGACTGGTTCCTGCCGAGCCTCGACGAGGCGAAGACGCTGTCCGGCCAGGACGACGCGAGCGCGATCATCGACTGGTGCCACGCGCTGGGCGCGCCGGTCGTCGCGCTGAAACGAGGACGCGACGGCGTGATCGTGTCCGACGGCCATCGCATCGAGGCGATTCACGGGCACGACGTCGATTGCGTGGATGCGACCGGCGCGGGCGACTGCTTCGACGGCGCGTTCGCCGCGCGCTCGCTCGCCGGCGATTCGCCGTTCGACGCCGCGCGCTATGCCAATGCCGCCGCCGCGCTCGCGACGACGGGCTTCGGCGCGGTCGCGCCGTTGCCTCGCGATGCCGCCGTGCGTGCGCTGCTCGCCGCGGGATGACGTCGTGAGTGCGAATTCGTTTCGCGACGACCTGTTCAGCGGCCGCGTCGCGCTCGTGTCCGGCGGAACGAGCGGCATCGGCGCGGCCGTCGGCGATGCGCTCGCCGGCTGCGGCGCGGTGGCGATCGTGACCGGCGCCACGGCGGCCGAAGCAGATGCGGCGCGCGGCCGGCCGGACTTCCGCGGACGCGATGCCCTTGCCCTTGACGTCCGCGACCCCGCGGCGATCGCGTCGCTCGTCGCCAACCTTCCGCGCCTCGACATCCTCGTCAACGCCGCCGGCGTGATCCGCCGCGACGCCGAGCACGATCCCGCGGTGTTCGCCGATGTGCTGGACATCAACCTGACGGGCGCGATGCGGCTTTGCACGATCGCGCGGCCGTTGCTCGCAAAATCAAGAGGATGCATCATCAACATTGCGTCGATACTCGCCTACTTCGGCGGCGGGCGCGTGCCGGCCTACAGCGCGAGCAAGGGCGGCCTCGCGCAGCTCACGAAATCGCTGGCAATTGCGTACGCGCAGGATAGAATTCGCGTGAACGCCGTCGCGCCGGGGTGGATCGCCACGGCGCTGACGCAAGCGTTGCAGGACGATCACGAGCGCAGCGCGGCGATTCTCGCGCGCACGCCGCTCGGACGGTGGGGGGATCCTGGCGATGTCGCGGGAACCGTTGTGTTCCTGTGCTCGCCGGCCGCGGAGTTTGTCACCGGTGCGATCGTTCCGGTCGACGGGGGCTATCTGGCCGCGTGATGGGAGGAGAGGATGTCCGGCATACCGCTCGCAAAAACGACGCGTCACGCATCGGCCGCCAAATCGATGCGGCAGGCGGCGATCGTCAAAGAATCACCCACTCCCATCGCGAAAGTGGTGCGGCACCTCGAGGCCGGCGAATGGGACGCGGCACATCAATTGGCGCAAAGGGAGTCGACCGCGCTCGGCTATTGGGCGCACGGCCTCGTCCATCTGATCGAGGGTGACCTCGAGAACGCGAAGTATTGGTATCGCCGCGCGCACCGGCCGCTGCCGCACGGCAACACGGTCGCCGCGGAAATTGCCGCGCTGAAGGCGGTGGTCAGAAAATGAGGGTCAGACTCGAATTTCCCCAGATCGCACCACAGGCGACTCGAGGTCAGTGAAAATCGAGTCTGACCCTCATTTTCCGGCGCAGCGCGGGATCCAACCGGAAATCTCGGTCGCGGCAATCCCCGACGACGAGCGTGTGTGGGTGCCGCAAGCGCCGGACGTCTGGTTCCGGCCGCTGCTGTTCAATACC
>JBDTLY010000189.1:0-6454 GCA_039934535.1 Casimicrobiaceae bacterium
GGTGTTACGGCGGCTTCAAGGCGACGCCGGCGTCCGGCTGGCTGCATGCCTACACGATGGCGCGCGGCGAGCCGCATCCGCTCAATGCGGCGTTCACGCTCGAGCGGTTCGCGCGTGGGGAGACGATCGACGAAAAAGGCGCGGGGCCGACGCCATGGGCGCATTGACATGATGAGGGACGCGTCGTGTTGCTGATCCCGTGCCCGTGGTGCGGACCGCGCGCGCAGGTGGAATTCACCTACGGCGGCGACGCAACGGTAAAGCGCCCGGCGGTCGACGCGCCGGCGGAGGCGTGGACGGCGTTCGTCTATCAGCGCGACAACCCCGCAGGGCCGCACGACGAACTGTGGTTCCACGGCGCGGGCTGCCGCCAGTGGCTGCGCGTGCGGCGCGACACGCGCACGCACGAGATCCTCAACAGCACGCCGCCTTCAGGCAACTCGCCATGACGCAATCCTTCCGACTCGGCACTGGCGGTGTCATCACCCGCTCTCGCCGGCTCGCGTTCGAATTCGACGGCACGAAGTTCGAGGGCCACCCCGGCGACACGCTCGCCTCGGCGCTGCTCGCGAACGGCGTCCATTTCGTCGCGCGGAGCTTCAAATACCACCGGCCACGCGGCATCTTCACCGCCGGCAGCGAGGAGCCGAACGCGCTCGTGCAGCTCGCCCGCGGCGCGCGCACCGAGCCCAACGCGCGCGCGACCACCGTCGAGCTGTTCGATGGCCTCGTCGCCGCGAGCCAGAACCGCTGGCCGTCGCTCGGCTTCGACGTCGGCGCGGTCAACGGGATGGCGTCGCGCTTCCTGCCCGCGGGCTTCTACTACAAGACGTTCATGTGGCCGCCCTCGCCGCGCGCATGGCTCAAATACGAGCATGTCATCCGCGCCGCCGCCGGCATGGGCCGCACCGCGACGGAGCCCGATCCCGACCGGTACGAGCACCAGTACGCGCATTGCGACGTGCTGGTCGTCGGTGCCGGACCATTCGGCCTTGCCGCGGCGCGCGACGCGGCGGCGACGGGCGCCCGCGTGATCGTCTGCGACCAGGACTCGCGTTTCGGCGGCAGCCTTCTGGGCGACGACGCGACAATCGACGGCGACAGCACGAGCGACTGGATTGCCGGCGTGCTCCGCGAGCTCACGGCGAATCCCGACGTCACGCTGCTCCCGCGCACGACGGCCTTCGGCTGGTACGACGGCAACATGGCCGGTCTCCTCGAGCGCGTCACCGACCACCTCGCTGTGGCGCCCGCGAACGTGCCGCGGCAGCGGCTCTGGAAGGTCCGCGCCCGCGACATCGTGCTTGCCACCGGCGCGCACGAGCGGCCCATCGCCTACGCGAACAACGACCTTCCCGGCACGATGCTCGCGGCCTCGGTGCGCACGTACGTCAAGCGCCACGCCGTCAAGCCGGGCACGCGCGCCGTCATCTTCACGACCAACGACAGCGCCTACGCGACGGCACTCGCGCTACACGACGCCGACGTCGCGATCGCCGCCATCGTCGATGCGCGGGCCGAGGCGCAGATCACAGGCGCACTGCCGCAGCATGCGCGGGCACTCGACCTGCCGATTGTTTGCGCGTCGGCCATCGTCGGCGCGCACGGCGGCAAGCGGGTCAGCGCGGTGGACATCGCACCGCTCGCTGGCGGCGCGACGCGCTGGCTCGACTGCGACCTCGTTTGCGTGTCGGGGGGCTGGAATCCGGCGGTGCACCTCTACTCGCAGGCGCGCGGCACGTTGCGCTACGACGACGCGCTTGCCGCGCTGGTGCCGCAATCGTCGCCGCTTTCGATCACCGCCGTCGGCGCCGCAAGCGGACAATTCGGGCACGCCGGCCCTACCCAGCCGTTGTGGAGCGTGCCCGCGCGAAACCGCGGCGACAAGCGCTTCGTCGACCTGCAGGCCGATGTCACCGTCGATGACATCGCGCTCGCGGCGCGCGAGGGCTACACGTCGGTCGAGCACCTCAAGCGCTACACGACGCTTGGCATGGGCACCGACCAGGGCAAGACGAGCAACGTCGTCGGCCTTGCGCTGCTGGCCGAAGCGACCGGCCGCATGATTCCCGAGATCGGCACGACGACGTTCCGGCCGCCGTACACACCCGTCACGCTCGGCGCGTATCCGGGACAGGAATCCGGCGCGCACGTCGAGCCCACGCGTTACTCGGCAATGCACGACTGGCATGTCGAGCACGGCGCGCGCTTCGTCAACGCCGGGCTGTGGAAGCGGCCGCATTCCTATCCGCGCCCGGGCGAATCTCCGGACGACGCCGCGAATCGCGAGGCGAAGAACGTGCGCGCCAACGCCGGCATCGTGGATGTCTCGACGCTCGGCAAGATCGAGCTGCAGGGCCGCGATACCGCCGAGTTCCTGAATCGCGTCTACGTTAACCGCTGGGACACGCTCGCCATTGGCTGCTGCCGCTACGGCGTGATGCTGCGCGAAGACGGCTTCGTGCTGGACGACGGCACGACGTCGCGCCTCGGCGCCACACACTTCCTGATGACCACGACGACGGTGAACGCCGTCAAGGTGATGCAGCACCTGGAGCGCCTGTTGCAGGTCGACTGGCCGGAGCTCGACGTCCGCGTCGCGTCGGTCACCGAGCAGTGGGCGGCGGCGGCGTTGGCGGGACCGAAGGCGCGCGACGTTCTTTCGAAAATTGTCGACATCGACGTGTCGAATGCGGCGTTTCCGTTTCTCGCGGTCGGCGAGTGCGCGGTGCGCGGCACGGACCGGTCCATCCCAGCGCGCCTCTTCCGCATGAGCTACTCGGGCGAACTCGCGTACGAAATCCACGTTCCGGCGAACCACGGCCGCGCGATGTGGGAAGCGGTCATCGCCGCGGGCGAGCCCCTCGGCCTGATGCCCTACGGCACGGAAGCGATGAGCACGCTGCGCATCGAGAAGGGCCACGTCGTCGTCGGATCCGAAGCCGATGGCCGCACGACCGCCGGCGACCTCGGCATGGGCAAGCTCGTGAGCCCCGCGAAATGGTGCCTCGGCAAACCCTTGTTGGACCGCCCGGCGCTCAATTCGGAAGAACGCTGGCAACTTGTCGGCCTCACCGCGCTGGACGGCGCCGCCATGCCGCGCGCGGCGAAGATCGTCGCCGATCCCGACCACGCGCCGCCGAATCCGATGCTGGGCCACGTCACGTCGTGGTGCTGGAGCCCGAATCTCGACGCCTGGATCGCGCTGGCGCTCGTCGCCAACGGTCGCGCGCGTCACGGCGAGACATTGTGGGCGGTATCGCCGCTCGCCGATGCGAAAGTCCGCGTCAACGTGGGCCCGCCGTGCTTCATCGATCCCGACGGGGAGCGGCTGCGTGGCTGATCTCGTCATACTCGCCGAGGCGACGATCGCGGCCGCGTGGAACATGCAGGGCGATCCGGCGGATGCGCCGTTCGTCGACGAAGTGCAGCGCCTCTTCGGCATTGCGTTACCGGTCGCGCCGCACACGATTGTGCAGACCGACCCGGTGACGGCGGTCTGGCTCGGGCCGTCGTCGTGGCTGCTGGTCGCCGGTGGCGCGTCGCCGCTGGCCGATTTCACCGCGAAGCGCGATGCGCTGAACGCCATTCGCGGCGCGCTGTTCGACGTCTCCGCGAGCCGAATCGCGTGGACCGTGTCGGGACCGCGCTCTGCGACGGTGCTCGCAAAGGGCTGTCCGCTCGACTTCCATCCGCGCGTGTTCGCGGCGGGAATGTGCGCGCAAAGCCTTCTCGGGCACGTCAACGCGCTGTTCATCAAGCACGACGACACGCCGACGTTCACGGTGATGGTCGCGCGGAGCTATGCGCGCGACGTTTGGCACGCGCTCCGTGAAGCCGCCGCGCAGTACGGGTTCGACGTGCGGCCACCCTCACCGTACCGTTGATCTTGACCGTCATCCCCGCGAAGGCGGGGATCCAGCGGCTTTCGAATCCGTCTCGACGACACTGGGTTCCCGCCTTCGCGGGAACGACAGGTCATCCGAGCGAGGATTCCGGATTTCCGCCTTCGCGGGAATATCGCAAGAGCGGATTCAACCGATCGGGCTCAGCACTTCCGTCAATAGCGAAGCCAGCGCACCTTTGTCCGTGGCCAGCGCGTTTACGGCCCGCTCGATGCGCGCGGCACGCTCGGCGCCGAGAGCAGATGTCGCGAGCTCACGGTATTTCGTGTGAAGCTCGATGTCACTCAGCGGATTCTCCGGATTGCCGCGCGCCCGCGCCGGATTCGAAACCAGCGTGCGGCCGTCGCGGAGCGTGATTCGCACGCGTGCCCAGCGCTCGGCGGGGAAGCGATCGGAAAACTCCGCGTCCTCGATCGGCGTGGTCACGGCAACGAGTCGCGCCACGCGCGCATCCGCCAATCCGATCGCGTCGACCTCGTCCGCGCCGACGCGACCGAACACCAGCGCCGCGGCGACCGGAAACGGCAGGCTGTACTGCGCCTCGTCCGTCGCGCTCGGCATCTCGCACTGCGAGCCGAGCGCCACTGCCTCGCGGAAACTTTCGATTGCGATCCCGGCGATGTTCGCCGGCGCGATGCCGTGCGCGCGCTGCAATTCCAGCGCCGCCTCGATCGCCGGCTGCGCCCAGCGGCAGACCGGATACGCCTTGAAGTATTGCTCGCAGATGCGCCAGCGAGCGCCGAGATCACCGAAGAAGGGCGCCGCGTCGTCGCGCTCGATCGTCAGCGCCGGCGCGCCGGTGAAGCCCTCCTGCGCGAGAAGCGCCGCGCTCACGCCCGCATGCGCGCCCCAGCTCGACCCGTCCTTCACCATCGTCGGAAACTTGCAGGCGCGCATGATCTGCCCACGCGGGCCGAAATACTCCGCCACGCCGAGCGCATGCCGCGTGCGTTCACGATCGAAGCCGAGAATCCGCGCCGCGATGGCCGCACAGCCCAGCGCATTCCACGCGCCCGAGCAGTGGAAGTCGCGCACGGTCGCATGCAGCGCGATGCCCGCGCGCGTGGCGACTTCGTATCCCAGCACCAGGCACGTCAGGAATTCGCGGCCGTCGATTTTCGCCGCCGCCTCCCCGGTCCGCGCGCCATCGATCATTGCGAGCAGCGCCGGCAGCACCACCACACCCGAATGGCCTTTGGTCAAGACGTGGCCATCGTGACCGTCGAGCGAGTCGATCGTCGCCGCACCGGCGAATGCGGCGCCGGCAAGGCCCGCGCGCCGCCCGTCGAAAAGGATGCGCGCATTGCGGTCGCTACCGCAAAGCTGCGTCGCAGCGTACGCCTTGGCGATGCCGGCCGCCGGCGTGGCGCTCGCCGCGGCGGCGACGCCGATCAGGTCGAGGAGGCTGCGCCGCGCGCTTGCGACCGCCGCGTCGGGCAGGTGCTCGAACGACAGCCCGCGCACGAACGCGGGCACGTCGGCGAACATCGACTTGCCGCTCAGATCAGGCCGTTCGCCTTGAGGAAGCCTTCGGCCACTTCCTCGGGCGTCTTTTTTTCCACGTCGACGCTGGCATTGAGCTTCGCCATGTTCTCGCTGTTGAGCTTGGCCGCGACCGCGTTGAGCGCATCGGCGATCTTCGGGTTCTTGTCGAGGATTTCCTTGCGCACGACGGGCGTCAGGTTGTACGGCGCCGCATAGCCCTTGTCGTCGGTCAGGATGACGAAGTTGAAGGCCGGAATGCGGCCGTCGGTCGTGAACACCAGCGCGGAATCGACCTGCCGGTCCTTGAGCGCGTTGTAGGTGAGGCCGGTATCCATCCGCTTGACGTTGTCGCGATCGAGCTCGAACCCGTAGGCCGTTTGCCAGCCTGGGAGCCCGTCGGGCCGCGCATAGAACTCGGCGTTCGATGCGAACGTGAGCTTCGCGCCGCCCTTGACCGCCTTGGCGTAGTCGCTCATCGTCACGATGCCGCGCTTCTGCGCATCGTCCTTGTTCATCGCGAACGCGTAGGTATTGTTGACCGGCGACATGTTGAGCCAGGCGATGCCCTTCGCCGCGTCGAGCTCCCTGATCTTCTGGTAGGCCGCCGCAGCGTTCGGGAACTTGTCGGTGATCTTGTAGTAGACGCCGAGCGCCGTCCCCGTGTATTCCCAGTAGACATCGATCTGGCCGTTCTCGAGCGCGGCGCGCACGGCGGCGCTGCCCATGCCGGCCTTGCGGTCGGGTGCGAAACCCTTCGCCTTCAGCAGCGCGACCGTCATCGCGGTCATGATCTGCTGCTCGGTGAACGCCTTGCCGCCGACGACGATCGTCTGCGCCGGTGCGCTGGCGGCCCAACCGAAGGTCATTGCA
The DNA here is from genome assembly GCA_039934535.1 of Casimicrobiaceae bacterium. Classification (GTDB taxonomy): domain Bacteria; phylum Pseudomonadota; class Gammaproteobacteria; order Burkholderiales; family Casimicrobiaceae; genus CAIWHR01. The sequence continues at coordinate 6,261 of JBDTLY010000189.1, forward strand.
ACGATGGCCACGCCGGCACTGCGAATCAGTTTATGCATGCTTCCCTCCTTAGGATCGATCACGAATTCCGCAGCGGATTTACCCCGCGCGGCACCAGCCAATACTGCGCCTGCCCGAACATAAAATCGACGATCACCGCAAGTATGGCGGTGGGAATGGCGCCGGCCAGCATCATCCCGTATTCCTGCAGGTCG
>JBDTLY010000190.1:0-6416 GCA_039934535.1 Casimicrobiaceae bacterium
CGGCGCGCACGAGGTCCCAGATGTAGAGCCGCTCGTCGAGCGGCAGCGCCTCGAGGATGTAGGCGATGTCGGCCGGGTGCAGGCGATCGAGCTTTCGCTGCAATGCCGCCTTGCTCTTCTTGTAGACGGCGCTTTCGGCCAGGTCGGCCGATGCGTCGTGCTCATCGCTCGTGTTCTGGTCCTCGATCAGCCCTTCGACGAGCCGGTGCTTGCGCATCAGCGCCGTCACGTCGGCGAGCGCCTTCTGCACGCTCGCGCGCGGCTCGGTCAGGTGCGACGTCTTGTCGTCGATGAGGTCGGACATGGGGGTGCCGCGGGCACTGCGGTTGCCGTGCGGACGCCGCGATTTTAAGGGAAACTGAGGGAAATCGGGACTACGGCACCGCCGCTCCGGGCATCCGGGCCAGAATTGTCGCGACACGGCCCGCGAGATAGGCCGAATCGGGCCTGCGCTCGAACAGGCGCGGCGACGGCGCCATTGCGGCGAGGCGCGCCGCCTGCTCGGCCGACAGCTGCGCGGCGGAGACGCCGAAATAGCGCTGCGCGGCCGCCTCGGCGCCGAACACACCGTTGCCCCATTCGATCACGTTGAGGTAGAGCTCGAGGATGCGCTGCTTCGGCAGCATTGCCTCCAGAAGCACCGTCACAACCGCCTCTTCCCCCTTGCGCACATAGCTCTTCGCGGGCGACAGGAAGAGGTTCTTCGCGAGCTGCTGCGTGATCGTCGAACCGCCGGCGACGATGCGCCCCTTTTTCCTGTTCTTGTCGAGCGCGTTCTGGATACCCTCCCAGTCGAAGCCTGAATGCTCGACGAATTTCGCATCCTCGGCAGCGATCATCGCGCGCTTCAAATGCGGCGAGACCTTCGCGTAGGGCACCCACGTATAGCGCAGCCGCGCGGCCGGGTCCTTGGCCCTGGCCTCGTCCATGCGCTGCGTCATGAACGCCGTCTCGCGCGGCGGGTTGTAGCGATACCAGCCGATATGCGCGGCGAGCCAGGTCACCCACAGAAGCACGATCGCGACGAGCGCCACCGCCACGCGGAAAATCAGGGTCAGACTCCAATTTCGTTTTCGGTTCGTGGTCATTGCCGATCGACACCGAAATTGGAGTCTGACCCTGATTTTCCCAAGATCTCTACTCGCTGCGCAACTCGTCACCCTTCGTGAACGACCACGTCCGGGTGATGTGCAGGATGTCGGTGTCGCGCTTCACATCCGGCGGGAACGGGGCGAACGGCGCTGACATTTCGACAATGCGCACAGCGGCGGCGTCGAGCACGCGGTACCCGGACGAGCGGTTGACTTCGACGCTCTCGATGCTCCCGTCGGCGCGAATGGATGCCGTGACTATCAGCTTTCCGTAGAGCTTCTTTTCACGCGCGGCTTCCGGGTAGTTGAGGTTGCCGATCCGCTCGATCTTGAGCCGCCAGTCCTCGACGTAGCGGGCGAAGCGGTATTCCTCGGCGCGCGCACCGATGAACCGCCGCTTCGGACGCTTCTGGTACGCGTCCATGTCCTTCGCGATCTGCGCTTCGAGGCGCATCGCTTCGAGCGTGCGCTGCATTAGCTCGGACGCCGTCGGCAGGTCCGTCGGCTCGCTCGCCTCGGTCGACTTGGGGACGGACGCCGCGGCCGGCACGCTCTTCAAACTCGTCATCAGCTCCTTCGTCTGCCGCTCCAGCGTCTCGACTCTCTGCGTGGCGACGGTGATCTCGGCAGTCTGGCTGTCCTTCGGCAGCACCGGCAGCGGCGACTTCGCGCGGCGGTCGGCGTCGGTGTTGCCGCCACCGTCGAGATTGGCCTGCGCCAGGATGTCCGCCTTCGTCGGCTTCGTTGTCGACTTCGCGTTGACGAGTGCGACTTCGAGCGGCGGCCCCTTGTCGAACATCTTATGCAGGTCGATTGGCGAAAACTTGATGGCGAGCAGCACCGCATGAATCAGGATCGAGATGCCAAGCGCGTAGGTGAAGAGCCGGTCCGCGCGGTCGCCTTCGTCGCGCGGCGCGGGGATCCAGACCGGATGAAAATTGGGGGCCGCGGCGGCTGCCGCGGGCATCAGCAAAGACGCGTCGACCGTCGGTTTCGGCGACGCAACCCTGCGTGTCGATTTTGGAATTGCGCGCGGCGTGTCGGCAAGCTGCCGGGGCGCGGCGACCGGGACGGGCGCGGGGCGCGCGACCCGCGCTTTCGGCGGCACGCGGGGAACGGCCGGCGCAGCCGTCGTATCCCGTACCGGCGGCGTCGCTGGCGGCTTCTTGCGCGGCAGCGCCTTGGCGCGCGCGACCGGCGGCTTCGCCGCGGTATCCGGTTCCGGAATCGCGGGCGACTGCGTTCGGGGCGAGGCGGGTCGTCGCGGCAAGTGGACGTGACGCGTTATGTCAACGTCCTATTGTAGCCTGCGGGCCGCGAAGGCGGCGACACGGCGGGCGCGTCAGGCGCCGGCGTACCGGCACTCGAATGTGGCCGCGAGCAGGTCGATCCTGCCGATGACGACCCGGACCTCGGTGTCGGGTGCCTGCGCGGGCAGGTCGGGAAGGCGAACGACGAGCGGCAGCCCGGCAAGCCGGACGAGGTTCTCGCGAATCACGGTCGCCGTCGTTTCGGTCACCCCTTCCTGCAGCAGCCAGCGCAGGCACCAGTAGTGTTCCAGCCGGTCCTGCACCTCCGCGTAGCTCGAGTAGGTCGCTTCGAAATCGATCAGCGCGGCGTGCAGTTCGGCGTCGTTTTCCGCATACGGCGGCCGCTCGCCGGCGACCGTCGCGATCAGCTGCCGCTGGTTGACGAGGTCGCTGTAGCGGCGCAGCGGCGAGCTTGCCCACAGGTAATGCGAAAGCCCCAATCCCTGATGCTCGCCGGGGCGCGTGCTCATCTTCACCTTGCCGTTCGATTGAACGCGGTAGAGTCCGGCGCCACCTGCGTCGGCCAGCACCTTCCCCCACGTGCTGTTGACGAAGATCATCAGTTCGGCGACCAGCTTGTCGAGCGGCGACCCGCGGGGGCGCGGAACGATCGTCACCTTGCCATCCGGCGCGGCATCCCAGTCGACATAGAAATTGAAATCCATGCGAAAGGTGTCGGACTTGCCGCGCTGCGCGGCGAGCGATTGCGCGAACATCCACAGCAGTCGCAGCTCGGGCGACCAAGGGGGATCGGACGGCGACGGCAGGTCGTTCGCGAACGCCTCGCCGATTTCGTCGAGGCGAAGGTTGGCGGCGATCGGTACGCGGTTGATGCGCGTCTCGTGGCGCACAAGCGTGCCATCGGCCTTGACTTCGGCGTACAGCGACAACGCAGGCGGCGAATGCCCCGCGGACAGCGTGAATGCCTGGATCGCGGCGTCGGGCAGCATCGTGATCTTGCGGCCGGGCATGTAGACGGTCGAAAGCCGGTCGCGTGCAATGGCGTCGAGCGGCGATCCCCGCGCGATGGAGAGCGCCGGCGCGGCGATGTGGATCCCGATCTCGTGATGGCCGTTGGCGAGCTCGCGCACCGAAAACGCGTCGTCGATCTCGGTCGTCGTTTGATCGTCGATCGAGAACGCCCGCGCGTCCACGAGCGGTAGATCAAACTGAGTCGACACCGAGGGCAGCGTCCCCCAGCCGGGGAACTCGACGCCCCTGGGAAACGCCTGCGCGAGAAACGCGTTGTAGTGGTAGTCGTGCGACGAGGGGATCGCGCCGCATTGCGCGAGCAGCGCGACGGGGTTGGTCTGCAGCGCGTCGCATGCGGCGGCGAGCGCTTTCCACTCGAGCGCATTCTTGTCGGGGCGATAGAGCAGCATCGGCAGCTTCGCGCGGAGCACGTCCGGCAGCCGATGCGCGCGCAGATCGTTCTCCCACTCCGCCATCTGCTCGCTCTCGCGCAGCTTGCGTTCGACCGAGGCAAGCGCGGCCTTGAGCGCTTCGGGCGGCGCCTTGCGGTAGCGTCCCTTGCCGCGCTTGTAGAAATACATCGGCGCGCCGGCCAGCGCCAGCGCGACGGCGGCGGATTCCGGTGCGGTTGGCGTGCGGCCGTGATACTCGCGGGAAAGGTCCGCGAAGCCGAATTCGTCGTCGGCGGACACTTCCCACAGGAAATTCGGGTCGAGCTCGCTCGCGAGCTTCTGCGCTTCGGCATTGAGCGCCGAGGGCGAGGGATCGGCGAAGCGTAGCAGCACTGCCGCGGCCTTGATCTTGAGGCGCTTGCCGGACACTGCCTCGACTTGCAGCGACGTGTCGTTGTCGGCAAGGACGGTGCCGGCCTTGAGCTGGCCGTCGTCCTCGAAAAAAACGTGCATGGGAGAATGCTCGAATGCGGCAAGGGGGCGGATTATAGCCCCCTGCGCTATGCTTGCGGTGACTGCCTTCGAACAGTGGAACCATCGTCATGACGGAACAAAAAACGCGGCTGGCGCTCATCGGTGCGGGCGCGATCGGCCGCGCGCACATCGAGGCCATCCGTGGATTCGACGGCTGCGTGCTCGCCGGCATTGCCGACCCGGCGCCTGCCGCGGCGGAGCTTGCGCGAGGGCTTGGCGTTCCCTCCAATCAGGATGTCGGCGCGCTGCTCGAGGCGATCCGGCCAGATGGCGCGATCGTCGCCACGCCGAATGCGCAGCACTTGCCGGCGGTGCTCGAATGCGCGCGGCGCGGTGTGCATGTGCTGGTCGAAAAGCCGATCGCCGAATCGATCGCGGCGGCCCGCGAGATGACCTCCGCTGCGCAGAAAGGCGGCATCAGGCTTTTGGTCGGGCATCACCGGCGGCACAACCCGATCCTCGAGAAGGCGCGCGAAAACGTGCAGGGCGGCGGCATCGGACGGGTGACCGCGGTGGTCGCGCTCTTCCTGCTGCAGAAACCCGATAACTACTTTGACATCGCCTGGCACCGCGAAAAAGGCGCCGGTCCGGTGCTCATCAACCTCATCCACGACATCGACGACCTGCGCTTCATCTGCGGCGAGATTTTCGCCGTGCAGGCGTGGACATCCAACGCGGTGCGCGGCCATCCGGTCGAGGACACCGCGGCCGTGCTGCTGCGCTTTGCGAATGGCGCGCTGGGGACGATCACCGCGTCGGACGCCGTGCCTTCGCCATGGAGCTGGGAGCTCACGTCCGGCGAGAACCCGATGTATCCGCGACAGGACGGGAACTGCTATTTCATCTGCGGCACCGAGGGCTCGCTCGCGGTCCCGCGGCTCGATGCCTTTCGCTATGGCGCGACGCGCGGCTGGACGGCACCGCTGTTGCACGAACGGATCGGGGTCGAATCCGCCGTTTCGTTCGCCCGCCAGATCCGGCATTTCTGCCGCGTCGTCGCGGGTGACGAAGCCCCGCGGGTCGACGGTGCCGACGCGACGCGCACGCTCGCCGTCGTTGAAGCCGTCCACGAGGCGGCGCGACGGGGCGGCATCGTCGAGATCGAATGACGGACCGCGCAGCGCCCGCTCAACTCCCGCCGCGAGAGCGACGAATCACGTCGTAGACGGCGTTGAGATCGGCGATCGGGATCTGCCCCGGCGCGGAACTCGCCGCGCCGACGGCGAAGCTCAACGACGAACCGAACACGCCGCCGATCATCCGGGTGACTGCGCCGAGCGGTCCCATCGACATGCTGATGAGCGGAATGCGCGCCTTGGCGTCGGCGCGTGCCGTCGCCACGAGAAGCGTGAGCACATCCATCCGGTCGCGCGGCATCACGGCGACTTTCGCGACATCCGCGCCCAGCCGTTCCGCTTCGAGAAAGCGCTGCACCAGGAAATCCTGCCCAGGGGTATAGCCGAAGTTGTGGTAGGAAAAGATGGTGCGCGTCCCGTGCCTGCGCGCGTTGTCCCTCACCTGCCGCAGGTGCTCGTGGTCGTTGCCCATCTCGAAATCGAGAAAGTCGACGAGACCGCTCGCACCCACTGCGTCGTAGAGCCTGACCACGCCCTCGTCGTCGATCGCGATCGGCTCGCCGCCTTCCCTGGTCGAGCGGCGCGTGAAGATGAGGGGCGTGTCGCCGATCGCGGCGCGCAGAGCGCGCCCGGTGTCCAGTACCGCGGCCGTGTCGCCGATGCCCTCGAAATAGTCGACGCGCCATTCGATGACGCCGGGCTTCTTGGCGGAAACGGTCTCCGCTTCCGCCAGCACGCGCTCGCGCGTCTTGCCGACGAGCGGCGTGCAGATCAGCGGCGTTTCCGCGCCAAGCTTGCGGCCTCGTATGTCGACGATCTTTTCCGGGTTCATGGCGTGCCCGCTCGATGCGCCATTATCGCATCACGCGGCAGGCGTGGCGGCAGGCGCACCGCCGTGCTGGCCGGCGCCGCCCAGGAACAGGCGATTGAGGTCCGGATCGCCGAGGAGCTCCGACGCGGGCCGGTCGAGCGCGAGGCGACCCATCTCGAGCACCAGCGCGCGGTTGGCGTACTTGAGCGCCGTGCGCACGTTCTGCTCGA
>JBDTLY010000191.1:0-6410 GCA_039934535.1 Casimicrobiaceae bacterium
CGTGCGGGCCCTTGAGCTCGACGGTCAGTTCGTCGCGCTTGACCCAGAAGTCGCGCGCCCGCGCGCCGGCGTCGCGCGCGAGGCGCAGGAGAAACGCGTATCGGTCATCGACCGACACTCCCGTCAGCTCCGTGGAATGGAGTAGACCTCTTTGTCCCACTTCTCGAGGATGCGCTTGCGCTCGGCCGCGCTTCCGTACTTCGCGAAATCGTAGTTGATGAGCTTGATCGTGCCCAGATCCGGCGCGCCGGTCGGAACTAACACGGACTTGTTCGACGGCGTCTGGAAGTTCTTGAGCTCGCCGCCGATCTTCTGCGCCGTCGGCGTCAATGCGAACTCGTAGAACTTCTTCGCGTTTTCGAGGTTCTTCGCGCCCTTGACGATGCTCATCGAACCGACCTCGTAGCCGGTCCCTTCGCAGGGAACGACCAGCTTGACCGGAAAACCGGCGACGATCTCCGTCACGCCGTCGTGCAGGAACGTCACCGCGATGGCCGTCTCGCCGCGCGCAACCGAACGGACCGGACCGGCGCCCGCACGCGGATAGCTGTTCGTGTTCTTGTGCATGCCCTTCAGAAGTTCGAACGCCTTGTCCTCGCCGAAGACCTGGACGAACGTCGCGAGCGTCGCGTAGGCGGTGCCCGAAGAATTCGGGTTCGCCATCTGGACCTCGTCGCGATAGATCGGGTTCGCGAGATCGGCCCAGCACTTCGGCTCGGGCAGCTTTTTCTTGGCGAGGAGATCGGGGTTGAAGGCGATCCCGAGCGCGCCGCTGTAGACGCCGACGGTCCGGAACTTCGCGGCTTCGGCCTGCTTGATCGCCCAGTCGTGAAGTTGCGAAAGCTGCGGCGACTTGTACTCCTCGGTCAGCCCCATCTCCGCGGCCTGCAGATGCGGATCGCCCGTTCCCGTGTAGTAAACGTCCAGCTTCGGATTGGCGCGCTCGGCGGCGATCTGCGCCATCGCCTCGCCGGAGCTCTTGCTCTGGATCCCGACCGTGATGCCGGTCTCCTTGGTGAATGCCGCGCCGACCGCCTGGCACCAGGTCATCGGCACGCTGCAAATGATGTTGACCTGCCCCTGCGCCAGCGCAACGGTCGCACCGAGCGAGAGCGCGCATCCTGCCAGTACTGCTGCAAATCGCTTCATGCCATTCCTCCTCGCGAGTGCGGCTCTTTAGATGTTGTCGGCCGCGACCCCGTACTCTAAGGCAAGCGCCGCCTGGCCGCCACGGTATCATTCGCCTCGTCCCAAGCCTTACGCACTTTCCGTGAAGACGCATCTCTCGCCGCGCGACCTGCTGCTCACCCTCGCCATCGTCGCGGTCTGGGGGTACACCTTCGTCCCGATCAAGGTCGCGCTGCGCGAGGTGCCGCCATTTGCGTTGGCGTCGGTGCGTTTCGCGCTGGCCGCGCTGCCGCTCGTGTTCTTCATTCGCCGGCCCGCAATGCCGTGGCGCTACGTCGTCACCTACGGGATCGCCATCGGCGTGCTGCAGTTCGGATTGCTGTTCCTCGGAATGAAACTCGGGATGCCGGCGGGACTCTCGTCGCTCGTCATCCAGCTGCAGGTGTTTTTCACGATCGGGCTGGCGGTGATGCTCGATGGCGACCGCCTGCAGCCGCACAACCTCGTCGGCGCGGGGATCGCCATCGTGGGCGTCGCGCTGCTCGCTGCGCACAAGCTCGGCGCCGGCGAAAGTGCGACGTTCATCGGCTTCCTGCTGGTGATTGCGGCCGGGCTTTCCTGGGCCGTGGGCAACATCATCGCCAAGCGCGGCGCGGGCGAGCATGCGCCCGACATGTTCGCGCTGGTGGTCTGGTCGAGTCTTATCCCGCCGCTGCCGCTCGCGGCGCTGTCGTATGCGTTCGAAGGCGGTGACGCGGCAATCCATGCCGTGATCGCCATGAGCGCGCTCGCGTGGGCGTGCCTCGCGGTGATGGCCTATGGCGCGACGCTGTTCGGCTTCGGCTCGTGGAACGCGCTCTTGCACCGCTATCCGACGGCGCTGATCTCGCCGTTCGCGCTGCTGATTCCCGTGTCGGGCATTGCGAGCGGCGTGCTTTTCCTCGGCGAGAAGCTCGCCCCGCTGCAGATGGCCGGCGTCGCGCTGGTCTTCGCCGGCCTCGTCGTCAATACCTATGCGCCACGCATTCGCGCGTGGCTTGCCGAGCGATCGTGAACTCGCACTACAGCCCGAAGATCACGATCGTCGTGGCGCCATGCAGCGGAATCGAACCGCCGCTGTGTCCCGAGGCGACGGCCACATACTGCTTGCCCTTCTGCTCGTAGGTGACGACGCCGCCGGCGATCGGACCGCCGGTGTCGAAGCTGTAGAGCGTCTTGCCGCTGCGCGCATCGAGCGCAAGGAAATTGCCGAGGAGATCACCGGTGAAAAGCACGTTGCCCGCGGTGGGCGTGAGCGCCGCGTACATCGGCGTCGGCGTGTGGACGCGCCACGCCATCTTGCCCGTCTTCGCATCGACGGCGTTAACCCAGCCCGACCACTTGTTCTGCGGGTCGTTCGTGCCCCAGCCGTTGGCGAGCCCGGTGTAGGGGATGGTCGCCACCCACTTCGGTTGCGGCCCCAACTTGAATACGGTGCACCAGTCGATCGCGTTGACGTAGAGCAGCCCCGTCTTCGGGCTGTGTGCCGCGCCGTTCCACTGGATCCCGGCGACCGGGCAGACGCGAACACCTTCGGGCGTGATCGGCACGTCGTGATTGAGCACGGTGGTCATCGGTTGCTTCCACACGAGCTTGCCGGTTTCGCGGTCGATCACATGCAGGATGCCTTCCTTGCCGCCGGTGGCGACAAGCTTGCGACCGCCCGCGTCGAAGAGCGTCACCGTCGTGTTGTCCCAGTCGTGGTCGTCGTTCGGCCGCAGCTGGTACCACCACTTGAGCTTGCCGGTGCGCGCGTCGATCGCCACCGTCGAGATCGTGAAGAGGTTGGCGCCCTTGCGCATCCCCTTCTGGTAGTCGGGGCCGGGGTTGCCAACGGGGATGAACAGCGTGCCGGTGTCGCGATCGAGCGCGTACGCGGTCCATGCGGCGCCGCCGCCGTGCTCGGCGGAACCCGGCGTCTCCCATGTGTTGGCGCCGGCTTCGGTGCCCGTCGGGATCAGGTCGAAGCTCCACGCGAGCGTACCGTCCGCGACGTTGAACGCCATCATTCGGCCCTTGATGCCCCAGTCGCCGCCGGCTTTCGCGACATAGACGAGATCGTTCCACACCGTGGGCGCGGCGCCGATGCCTTCGCCGATGCTCCAGTCGGCGACCTGGCGCACCCACAGCGGTTCACCGGTCTTCGCGTCGAGCGCGTAGAGGAATCCATCCTGCGAGCCGCGGATGACGCGGCCGCCGGCGATCGCGATGCCCTTGTTCGTCGCGTTCATCTCCGGGCCCTGCGCGTCGTGCTGGTGCGACCACAGCTTCCTGCACGTCGTCGCATCGATCGCGTAGGTGCCGAGGTGCGTTGTCGCGTAGAGAATGCCGTCGTAGACGACCGGCCCCGTCGAGAACGTGCCGAGCTCACCCAGTTGGAACATGCACACCGGCCGCAATTTGCCGGCGTTCGCCACGTTGACCTTGTCGAGCGTCGAATAGCGCTCCGCGCGATAGCCCTTGTTGTACATCATCCAGTTCGTGGTCGCGCCGTCGGCGGCGTCGAGCTCGGCCTGCGTCGGCGTCGTCGTCGACGGCTGCGCGAGCTTGCCGTAGAGCGATCCGATGACCACGGGCGACGGACCCGAGCTCACCGCGGCGCGGCCCGCCGACAACGGGTCGAGCTCGAGCACACGCTCCATCGGCGACGTCGGCGTGAACTTTTCGGTTCCGCCGGGCGCGCCGCTTTGCGCGAGGATGTAGGCGACGATATCGGCGTAAACCTGGCCCTCGAGCGCGCCGCCTTGCCCGAGCGGCATGCTGTCGTGGATGTAGCCGTAGAACTCCTTTAACGTCTTGCCGTGCCATTGCGCGATGAACGCCGGACCTTTGAGCGCCGGCGCGCCGCCGCCCTGAAGCTGCGTGCCGTGACACACCGAGCACTTCTGCGCGAACTCGTAGCGGCCCTGCCCGATCTGCGTGGTGCTGAAGTACGGCGTGCCGTCGGCGAACGCCGTTTGCGCCGCGCACGACAGGATGGCGAAGGCGGTGATGCGCGCGTTAAGGCGCAGGCGAAGCAACGGCATGGTCATCCTCCGGATTGCAATGGTCGGATCAGTAGCTGAAGTTGAATTGTGCACCGAAGAACCACCATCCGCTGGCGCTTCCGCCATTGGCGGCATACAAATCCTTGTAGCCGGACCCTGGCGCGGCGTAGGCAACAAATCCGTTGACGTTGAGCGCCTTGTCGATCACGTAGGTCCACGAGAAGTCGATTTCGCTGGCGAGCGGCTTCGACGGGGCGCCGCCTCCGGTCGGCGGCGGCATGCCCGGCTCGGGGATCGACAGTGACGAGTTGATCTCGGCGGCCGAGAAATACAGATAGCGCAAGATGACGATGTTCTTCGCATCGGGATTCAATGTGACGCCGGCGCTGGCAACATTGATGTTTGTGTTGCCGAGGATCGTCGATCCGATCTGACCCTGGTACCAGTTCGGATTGCTGCCGCCGAAATAGAGCGGATCGAAGCCCTCCCATTTCGACGTGCCGGGCTTGTCGCCCGACAGCGAAGCGTAGCGGAAATCGAACAGCGGCTGCCACGGCACATCCTTGGCGTTGTAGTTCGCCTGGATCAGCCAGCCGCTGGCGGATACGTTGTCTTTTCTCTGCCATGAATAGTCGGCCTCGACCCATAAGTTGGGCGCCGTTGCGATCGGGTGCGCGCGCGCGCGGAGGTCGTACACGTTGAGGCCGTCGCGGGTGACGATTTCGGAATCGGGCACGTGGATCCACATCGCGCCAAGCCGGACCGGGCCCGTCGGCAACCATTCGAAATTCGCTCCGGTGAGTCGCGTGCCGGTCGCGGCGGACGTCGCTTCGTTGGGTTTCAGCCAGAATCCTTGCAGCTTGAAGTCCTGATAGGTCGCAGTAACGAGCATCGCGCTTTCCCACGCGGCGCGCGGTCCGAGCTGGTTGGCGCCGCGCTGCGGGCCGTTGCTCGCGCCCTTCGAGAGCAGCATGCCCTTGCCGACCTCGAAATCCTGCTGGCCGTACGACGCGTCGACGACGAAACCGCTCGCTGCATCGCGCCACTTCATTCCGGCGTAGAGCTGCTCGTTGTCGCCGTGCCACGTGTTGCCGTTGCCGCCGTTGTCGGTGCCGCGCGTCGCCGTTCCCATCCATGCGTATCCGCCATAGAGGCTCGCGCCGGAACCGAGCGAGTAGCGCGCCGCGACACCCGGTTCGATGAAGGCCTCGCCCCAGTCTGGGTTCGACTTGTAGCCGGACGTCGCGAGCGCGGAGGGCCTGTCGAATTCGTTGCCCGACATCGAGAACAACCCCACCGCACCGGTAAGGCTGCCGGTGACAAGCAGATTGCCGTCGCGGTACACGCGCGGCCACGATTTCGTGGATTCGGTTTGCGTGACGCCCGGCTCCATGTCCGTGTCGGGGATCGGCCGTCGGACGAGCGCGCGCAGCGGCCCTTGCAGGAACTTCGACGCGCCGTGCTCCGATGCGGGGCTCGCGGTTGCGTCGTCGATGGGATTTCCGGGTTGGGAAAGGCTCGAAGAATTGTCGAACTGGGCGTGGGCGGAATTTGGCAGGAAGGCCGCGATCAAAGCGAGGGCCATCCTTTGGAGTGCCACACGACGCTGATCGGCCACCGGCATCTCGACCCTCTCTGTTCTCCTGCGCGCCGAATCGCGGATGCCCGTGATATTACGTGGCGGTGGGACGAGCCGCAATTAACAAGGGGATACGCCCGACTTCGCGCGATGTAGACCTCTCGCGATCCCCGCGATCGCGTGAGGGAGTCAAATGGGAGAAGCACATGATGCGACGGAGGCGCTCGAGTCGGGCGCGCAGCATGCCGTGACCTAGGATCAACGAACGATCGAAACCGCAGCCAATTCCGGTCGTTTGAGCAGCGCGCGGATATTTGCCCATACCGGTGGTTCGAGCGGATATTGCAGGCACCCACGCGGCCCAACGCCGGTCATTCACGTCGGCGCGCGCCGAGTCAGATTGACGGCCCACGATTTACTGGATCACCTCATCTGCGCGCAGCAGCAGCGATTGTGGAATCGCGAGGCCGAGCGCCTTCGCCGTCTTGAGATTGACGACCAGCTCGAATTTCGCAGGCTGTAGTAGCGGCAGGTCGCTTGGCTTCGCCCCCTTCAGGATGCGGCCGGTGTATACGCCGGCCAAGCGCGCGGCATCGTTGAAGCTGGTCCCGTAGCTCGCCAGCCCTCCGAGTGCAACAAACTCGCGGACGAAATAGAACGTTGGAGTTCGATGACGT
>JBDTLY010000192.1:0-6397 GCA_039934535.1 Casimicrobiaceae bacterium
AATACGCGCGGTCGTTCATTTCGCTGTCGTAGCGCGCCATGTCGAGCTCGAGTTGCCCGGCGTAGCCGCGCAGGTTGTGGAGATGCAGATGCGGCTGCCGATCGAACAGCAGGTCGTGCATCGGCCAGAACTTGCCTTGGGCGCCGGCGCACTCCGCTGCTTCTGCTGCGTGCAAAGCATGCGGATGCACCTCTTCCAGCGGAAAGTGGCGGTAGACGAAGCGGATGCGGCCCGAAAAATGGTTGAGAAGGAGCTTGACCGCCGGCGCGGCCTGCTTGCAGTTCGGACACTCGAAGTCGCCGTATTCGACGACCGTGACCGGTGCGTACGCGGGTCCGACGGCGTGGTCCGCGGGGCTGATGGGCGTGGAAAGTTCGAACATGTCCGATCCGATTTGCATTCTGGCTGAATTGAATTGGCTTCCCGGCTTGTCAGGCCGTCTTCGCCTTGGACGGTACCTGAAGCATGGTCTTGGCGGCGCCGCGCTGCGCATCGGCCGCAAGATGCGCATGAATCTGCGCCACCACCGCGGCGCCTTCACCGATGGCGCCGCCGACCCGTTTGACGGAGCTCGAGCGGACGTCGCCGACCGCGAACACGCCCGGAACACTCGATTCGAGCGCGGCGGGGCGCCCGCCGTCCGCAAACGCTGTCGCGTCGCCGGTCAGCACGAAGCCGTTTTCGTCGAGCATGACGTTGCAACTCCTGAGCCAAGCCGTCTCGGGGTCGGCGCCGACGAACAGGAACACATTGCGGATGGGCCGCTCCCCCTCCACGCCGGTCCGGTTGTTGCGCCAGGAGACGGCGGCGAGGCCGTTGTCGGGCTCGCCATGAAATTGCGTCAGCTCGGTGTTTGGATGCAGTTCGATGTTCGCGGTCGCCTCGATGCGATCGATCAGGTACCGCGACATGCTGGCCGCGAGTCCCGGCCCCCGCACGAGCACATGGACTTTCGCGGCGTGCTGGCCCAGGAATACGGCGGCCTGCCCGGCGGAATTGCCGCCGCCGACCAGGGCGACTTCGGTCTGCGCACACCTCTTCGCTTCGAGGGGAGAGGCCCAGTACCAGATGCCGCGGCCTTCGAATTCGGGGAGGCGCGGCACGTCGGGGCGGCGATACCGGGCGCCGCTCGCTATCACGATCGTACGCGCGCGGAGCTTGCGCCCGTCGGTCAATGCGAGGTCGAGCTCGCCTTCCGGCCCTGCGCACGAGCAGTCGAGCGCGGCGGCTTCCGCCGGAATCATGATTTCCGCGCCGAATTTCTGCGCCTGCACGAAAGCGCGTCCGGCAAGCGCGGGGCCGGAAATCCCGGTCGGAAAGCCGAGGTAGTTTTCGATGCGCGAACTCGCCCCGGCCTGCCCGCCGTACGACCGGCAGTCGAGCACGACCACATGCAAGCCCTCCGATGCGGCGTAAACAGCCGTGGCGAGTCCCGCAGGCCCGGCGCCGACCACGGCGACATCGAAGAGCTCCTTGTGCTCGGTGGTATCGAGCATGCCAAGACAGCGCGCCAGCGCATTCTCGGTAGGGTTGAACAACGCCATGCCATTGGGGCAGACCGCGAGCACATCCGCCGCCGAAGCTTCGTATTGCGCGAACAGCGCGGCGCCGGCCTCGTCGTGGGTCGGATCGAGCGCCTGATGAGGATGACCGTTCCGCGCAAGGAAATTTTGCAGGCGAAGCACGCCGGCGGATTGGGGTCCGCCGATCAACACCGGACCGCTCGCGCCGGATTCGATGAGCCCGACGCGGCGCAGGATCAGCGCGCGGACGATGCGCTCGCCGAGATCCGCTTCGGCGACGATCAGCGCACGCAACTGTTCCGGCGGCACCAGCAGCGTTTCGACGTCTTCGTGCGCGTGGCCGTCGACGAGCGCGGCGCGGCCCGACAGCGTCGCGACCTCGCCGAGAAACTGGCCGTGGCCCTGGGTGATGATCGGCACCACGTGACCCAGCCCGTCGCGCTGGCTCAGCGTCACGCGACCCTTCAGCAGGATGAACATGCCGAGCCCGGGCTCGCCCGCGGTGATGAGGCGCTCGCCGCGGGCATATTTTTTCAGAGTGCCGAAGCGGCCGATGCGCGCGATCTCGGCCTCCGTCAGCTCCGGAAACATCTGGTGGCGCCGGGCCATGACCCCGGTCGGCGGATCGTCGGACATTGGAGTTTCCAGGTTCGGCGTCAATGCGGATTATGCACTGACGCGACGCGGGGCCGCGTAGCGCTACAGGAAACGGTCGAGAGCACCCATCGTTTCGGCGGGCTGCTCTTCGAGGATCCAGTGCCCGGCATTCTTGATGACGATGACGGTGACGTCGGAGCCCACGAGTTTCGCTTGCGCACCCAGCGCATCGCCCAGCGATTTTTCGCCGCCGATCGACAGGACCGGCATCGATAACTTTGTCTTTGCGAGCGCGGCAAAGTCGGTTGCAGTCTTCGGGAACGACGCGAAGTACGCAAAGCCGGCGGCCATCCGGCCGGGCCCCGCGTAGGCGACGGTGTACGCCCGACGATCCGCCTCCGGAATCGAGTGGTTCTTGTCGGCGGCGAAATTGTTCCAGAAATGCTCGAAGAAGGTGCGTTCGCGGTCTTTGACCAATGCCTCGGGCGTTGCGCCATAGAAGCGGAAATGCCAGAACCCCGGGTTGTTGTATATCGGTTCCCAGCCGTCGACGCCGGGCAGGAATGCGTCCATCAGCACCAGCTTGTCTACTTCCTGCGGATACATGGCGGCGTAGGCATAGGCGACCATCAATCCGATGTCGTGCCCCACCACGCGGACATTCGAGAAGCCAAGGGCCGTCACGGCCCCGTGCACGCGCTCGGCCGATGTCTTCATGTCGATCCCGCTCTTTGGTATCGACGAGTTGCCGATGCCGGGCAGGTCCGGCGCGATGATCGTGAAACGGTTTTTCAGCTTCGCCGCGAGTGGCTTCCACATCTGCGAGGTTTCCGCATAGCCGTGAAGCAGCAGGACTGGAGGGCCGCTGCCTCCGACCGACACGCTGACCGTTGCGCCGTCGACGGGGACCGCATGCACCTTGAATTGCGGGCCGAGATCGGCGCCCGCGGCGAGGCCGACGGACAGGAGAAGGGCAAGCCCCCCTGCTATCAGCATGGATTTTTCGCAATTCGGTATCTTGTGGGTCATCGCTCGGACCTGGAGGTTGGGTTCAATTCATCCATTGCGCAGACGCGCAAACGTCGTGCACGATATCGTAGAATAAAATGGCAGGCCCCGCCGCGGCAAGGCATTCGGGCCACCGAAGTCGAGTAAAGGAGATCACGCCATGGGCACGCTCAAGACCAAGGACGGAACGCAGATTTACTACAACGACTGGGGCAGCGGACCGCCCGTCGTCTTCAGCCACGGCTGGCCGCTTTCCGCCGACGCGTTCGAAGACCAGATGTATTTCCTGGCGTCGCGCGGGTTCCGCTGCATCGCGCACGATCGGCGCGGACATGGCCGTTCGAGCCAGCCGTGGAGCGGCAACGACATGGATACGTACGCCGATGACCTGGCGGAGCTGGTCGAGTCGCTCGACCTCAAGGGCGCCATCCATATCGGACACTCGACGGGCGGTGGCGAAGTCGCGCGTTACATCGGCCGCCACGGCACGAAGCGCGTGGCCAAGGCCGTACTGATCAGCGCGGTCCCGCCGCTGATGCTGAAGACGCCCGGCAATCCCGCCGGGTTGCCGATCGATGTCTTCGACGGGATCCGCGCGGGCGTGCTCGCCGATCGCTCGCAGTTCTGGAAGGATCTCTCGCTGCCGTTCTACGGCTACAACCGCAAGGGCGCCAAGATCTCCAAGGGCGTGCGCAACGCGTTCTGGCTGCAGGGAATGATGGCCGGCATGCCGGCATCCTATTTCTGCATCAAGGCCTTTTCGGAAACCGATCTCACCGAGGATCTCAGGAAGTTCGACGTGCCGACGCTGATCCTCCATGGCGACGACGACCAGATCGTGCCGATCGTCGCGTCGGCCATGCTCTCGTCAAAGATCGTCAAAGGCGCGACGCTCAAGGTTTACCCGGGCGCGCCGCACGGCATGTGCACGACGCGCAAGGACGAGGTCAACGCGGACCTGCTCGCGTTCATCAAGGCATAGCGCGCCAAGTCCACGGAGTTTGCGATGAGCGCTTCGAGCGGCAATCGTCCCGAGATCCTGCTCGGGGCGGGTGTGCGCACGCCGTTTGCGAAAGTCGATGGCCCTCTCGGTGCGTTCGACGCGATCGCGCTTTCCGTTCCCGTCGTGCGCGACATGGTCGCCCGCCTGGGCGGCGCGACGCCCGACTTCGCCGTCTGGGGAGCGGTCGCCCCCAACCTCACATGGAGCAACATCGCGCGGGAAGTCCTGATGGACGCGGGCATTTCGCCGGCCGTTCCCGCTTTCTCGACGGTCATGGCGTGCGCGACCAGCATGATTGGAGCGATCGAGGCCGCGGGCATGATCGACGGCGTGCATCGCAACCTCGCGCTGGTCGGTGGCGTGGAAAGCATGAGCCGGATCCAGCTCGGACTGGGCCAGCGCCTTTCGGATTGGCTCCGCCGCTTCCAGCAGGCGCGATCGATCGGGCAGAAGCTCGCCCATCTGACCGACCTGAAGGCGGGCGACATCAAGCTCTACATCCCGTCCGTCACCAATCGCACGACCGGCATGAGCATGGGCGAGCACACGGAGATCACGGCGAAGGAGTGGGGCATCGGGCGCGAGGAACAGGATCGCGTCGCGCTCGAAAGCCACCAGCGCGCGGTGGCGGCGTGGGAGCGCGGGTTCTTCGGCGACCTGGTCATTCCATTCGGCGGCGTCGATCGGGACACGCTTCCGCGCAAGGACACATCGCCGGAAAAGTTGTCGCGACTTGCGCCATCCTTCGATCGCACCAGCGGTCAAGGCACACTGACGGCAGGCAACTCCTCGCCGTTGACCGACGGGGCGGCGGCGTTGTGGGTCGGATCCCGGGCGGGAATCGCAAAATTGCCTTCGAATACGCCTGCCGCGATTCTGATCGACTGGGAGATCGCGGCGGTCGATTTCCGGACGGAGGGATTGCTGATGGCGCCCGCGTTCGCGATTCCGCGGTTGCTGGCGCGCAACGGTCTCGCTTATGCCGACATCGACATCTGGGAAATTCACGAAGCGTTCGCGGCGCAGGTCCTGTTCCACATCAAGGCGCTCGAGGATCCCGACTTCGTCCGCGAGAAGGCGGGCGTTACCGCCAACCTCGGATCGTTCCCGCGCGAGCGCGTGAATCCGAACGGCGGAAGCATCGCGCTGGGGCATCCATTTGGTGCGACGGGAGCGCGAATCCTGAGCCAGGCCGTCAAGGAAATCGCGCGCGGCCCTGCGGGCCAGCGCTGCATCGTCAGCATCTGCACCGACGGTGGGCAAGGCGGCGTCGTGTTGTTGCAATCGCCGTAGACGTCGCCAGTTCAGGGTGGGCCCGGCTGGATTCGAACCAGCGACCAAAGGATTATGAGTCCTCTGCTCTAACCGACTGAGCTACGGGCCCTTTGGATGTCCGCACGGCGAGCGGGCGATGGCACTGGATGGACGAGCGCGCGAGCGGCGCGCCGGTTTGCAAGCGGCCGTCAATGTAGCACGGAGCAAATGGCGGTCGGCGTTCGCGAAGTCGCCCCCCCGCGACCCCTCGACGCGAACCTCGCTACACTTCCTCCTCCGTCTTCGCCTCGGATTCGCCATGCCGGTCAACGGACTGCAGCAGCACTATCTTCGCCCGCTGCTGCTCCCCGAAAGCGTGGCGATCGTCGGCGCGTCGGAGCGCGCGGGGTCGATCGGCCGCGTCGTGTTCGAGAACGTGATCCGCGGGGCGTTCACCGGCCGGCTCCACGCCGTGAACCCCCGGCATCGCGAGGTCATGGGTCACAAGTCCTGGGCGAACCTGAAAGCGATCGGCGGTCCGCTCGATCTTGCAATCATTGCGGTTCCCCCCGAAGCGGTCCGCGACGTGCTCGACGACGGCGGTCACGCCGGACTGCGCGCCGCAATCGTTCTGTCGCATCCGCCGGATGGCAACGCCGAGCAGCAACGCAAGTGGACGCGGGACATCGCGAACTTCGCTGCCAGGCGCGGTGTGCGGCTGGTGGGGCCGGGCGCTTTCGGGCTGGTCCGCGGCGACATCGGTCTCAACGCCTCGATCACCGACGCGCCCGTCGCTCGCGGGGGGCTCGCCCTCATCGCGCAGTCAGGCGCCATGTGCACGGCGATGCTCGACTTCGCGGCGACGCGGGGCATTGGTTTTTCGACGGTGATCTCGCTCGGGGCCGCCGCGGACATCGGCTTCGGCGAGATGCTCGACTGCATGCTGATCGACCGCGAGACTGATGGGATCCTCCTCTACATCGAGTCGGTGGGTGCAGCACGGCCGTTCCTG
>JBDTLY010000193.1:0-6382 GCA_039934535.1 Casimicrobiaceae bacterium
CCTCGACCGACCGGTTGTGCCCGAGATGGATCACCTCGCAGCCGGACGCCTGCAGGATGCGCCGCATGATGTTGATCGACGCGTCGTGCCCGTCGAACAACGAGGCCGCCGTGACGAAGCGAACCTTGTTGACCGGCTTGTAGACGAGCGGCGGGCGGCTCGAATCGTTCATCGCGAGGCTCCTCCTGGCGAATCGTGCCCCCGAGGCGCGCCCGGGGACGGAAAGCTTACTCCCCCCGCCTGTCGTTGCCGCGAGGGGCCGCCCACCCTACATGACGTTTACGTTAACGTCAACTTCGTCAGGGCGGCGACCCGACGGCGGGACGCCGTCCGGAAGGAGCTTGGTTCCCGTCTGTCGGCACGGGGGGCGCTTCGTCGCACGGCGGTGAACCTGCCCACGGGCGCCGTGTCCATGAGGCTCCCGCAGGCCCGTTATACTGCGCCCCCTTCGCCCGCCAAACCCGGTCCGGACATGAAAACCGCTCGCCACCTGCTCAGTCAATTTCTCGTTGTCGTCACCGCCTTCGTCGCGTTCTCGGCGGCTGCCGCCCTCCCGCCCGGCGTCACGCAAGGAACGTCCGTCGAAGGGATCACGCAATACACGCTCGCGAACGGGCTCACCGTCCTGCTGTTCCCTGACGCGAGCGCGGCGAAGACAACGGTCAACCTCACCTACCTCGTCGGCTCGCGCCACGAAAACTACGGCGAGACCGGGATGGCGCATCTGCTCGAGCACATGATGTTCAAGGGGACGACGACCCGCGGCGACCAGAAGGCGGAACTGGCCAAGCGCGGCATGCGCTTCAACGCGTCGACCTGGTACGACCGCACCAACTACCACGAAACGTTCAATTCGTCGCCGGCCGACCTGCAATGGGCGCTCGAAATGGAAGCGGACCGCATGGTCAACTCGAAGGTGGCGCGCGCCGACCTCGACAGCGAGATGACCGTCGTGCGCAACGAAATGGAGATGGGCGAGAACAATCCGATCGGCATCCTGATCGAGCGCCTGACCGGTGCGGCGTACGACTGGCACGCCTACGGCAAAGATACGATCGGCGCGCGCTCGGACGTCGAAGGCGTCGACATCTCGCGGCTGCAGGCGTTCTATCGCACCTACTACCAGCCCGACAACGCCGTGCTGATCGTCGCCGGCAAGTTCGATCCGGACGAGGCGCTGGCCACGATCGCGAAGACGTTCGGCGCGATCCCCCAGCCCGCGCGCGCGCTGCCGCGGCTTTATACCGAGGAGCCCGTGCAGGACGGCGAGCGGACGGTCTCGCTGCGCCGCGTCGGCGGCGCGCAGCTCGTCGCCGTTCTCTATCACACCGTTCCGGGCGCGAATCCCGACGCCACCGCCGTCGCGGCGCTTGCAAAGATCATGTCCGTCGAGCCCGGCGGCCGCCTCTACGCGGCGCTGGTCGAGGCGAGGAAGGCGACGGCCGTCTTCAGTTTCGCGCCTGCACTGCACGATCCGGGCTTCGCCGCATTTTTCGCGCAGGTGCCGCTCTCCGATTCGCTCGATGCCGCGCGCGCCACAATGGAAGCGACGCTTGAAGGCGTGCGCAAGGATCCGATAGCGCCGGCCGAAGTCGAGCGTGTCCGGGCGAAGGCGCTGCGCGATTTCGACGAGACGATCGCCGATCCTTCGCGGCTGGGGATCGCGTTGTCGGAATCGGTTGCGCTCGGCGACTGGCGGCTCCTGTTCCTGCAGCGCGACCGTTGGCGCGCCGTGACCGCCGCCGACGTGCAGCGTGTCGCGGAGGCGTATCTCAAGCCGTCGAACCGCACGGTCGGCACGTTCGTTCCGGAAGCGAAACCCGACCGGGCCCCGAAGCCGCCCGCGGTCGACATCGCGGCAATCGTCAAGGACTACAAGGGCGATCCCGCGTTTGCCTCCGGCGAGGTGTTCGACGCGACACCGGCGAACCTCGACGCCCGCACGCAACGCTTCACGCTGGCCAACGGCATGAAGGTCGCGCTGCTGCCAAAGAAGACGCGCGGAGAAACGGTCAAGTTTTCGATGCAGGTGAACCAAGGCGACGAGAAGTCGCTGTTCGGCAAGGCGCCGCAGGGCACGCTGGCCGCGAACATGCTGAAGCGCGGAACGACGAAGCATGACCGCCAGCAGATCGAGGACTCGCTCGACCAGTTGCGCTCGAGAGTCGAGTTCGACGGCGGCGAATCGTCGGTCGGCGTGACCGGAGAGACCACACGCGGCAAGCTCGCCGACGTCCTGCGCCTCACAGCGGAGATCCTGCGCGAACCCGCCTTCCCGGCCACGGAATTCGAAAAGCTGAAGCGCGAATTCGTGGCGTCCCTCGAAGAGAGCAAGGCGGACCCGGACAGCATGGCGCAGCGTGAGCTCGCGCGTCTCGGCAATCCTTATCCGAAGGGCGACGTGCGGTATCAGCCCACGTACGCGGAGGAGCTCGCGGAGTACAACGGCGCGAAGCTCGACGACGCCAGGCGATTCCACGCCAGGTTCGCGGGCGGCAACTCGGCCGAACTCGCGATCGTCGGCGACTTCGATGCCGACGCCGTCAAGGCGCTTCTCGCGGAACTCTTCGGGACGTGGAAAAGCGCGGCCCCTTATACGCGCGTGCCCGATCCGTTGGTTGCCAAACCCGCCCGTACCGTGACGCTCGATACGCCCGACAAGGCGAATGCGACGATGATCGGCGAGCTTGCGCTGCCGCTCAACGACTTGAGCGCGGACTATCCCGCGATGAGCGTCGCGTCCCTGATTCTCGGCGACACCGGGAACTCGCGGCTGTGGCAGCGCGTGCGCGAGAAGGAAGGATTGAGCTACGGCGTCGGCGCGTACCTGCAGCCGGGCCATGTCGAGCTCAATTCGTCGCTCGGCTTGAACGCGGCATACGCTCCCGAGAATCGCGAGCGGCTCGCGAGGGCGCTTGCCGAGGAACTGCAGCGCATCGTTAAGGATGGCGTCACGGAAACCGAGGTCGCCGAAGCGAAGGCCGGGCTCCTCAAGCGCCGCCAGCTGTCGCGCACGCAGGACCCGTCGCTCGCGGCGTCGCTGGTGCAGCAGGAGTACCTCGGCCGCACGTTCGAGACCGCGGCGAAGATCGACGCCGCGATTGCCGCGCTCAGCGTCGCCGACGTCAACACGGCGCTCCGCAAGTACGTGAAGCCGGAGGCGTTCGCATTCGTCTACGCCGGGACGTTCAGGAAGTGAGACGCAGCGTCACGGGCGAGGAATTGCAGCCGACCGAGGCGTTCGGTGGCGCGGAAGCGCTGATCCACTGGTGACGCGCGCGGTACATAATGCGCTTTCCACTTCCTTGCGAAGGGACATCACCGTGAACGGAATCACCGGATTTCCGCGCAAACTCGCCTTGGGCCTGGTGCTCGCGGCGGGAATCGCCACTGCCGCGCATGCTGCCGACACCGCGACGGGCAACGTGAGCTACAAGGGTCGTTCCGTCGATTTCAAGTACGCGTGGCTCGTGACCGGTCCCTCCGACTTCGAGCCGGGCAGGACGATCCGCAAGCTCGTGCTTTCGCCCACCGACATCTCCGCCAAATTGCAGGCGTGCAAGACATTCTCGTGCACCGATGGCCAGGTGGAGGAAGGCATGACCGCCGACTTCACCGGCGGCCCGCGCATCAACTACTGGGTCGTGATGAACGGCCAGAAGATCCAGTATTCAGGGACCGCGACGCCGGATGCGCTCAAGGCACGCGCCAACGACCCCGGCCACCTCGCGGGCCGTCTCGCGATCGACGACACCGCGGCCGGGGGACCGAAGCTCGCCGCCGAGTTCGACGTCGTCGTGCTGAAGGATTTCAAGGCGGCCAGGTAGCTCGCACTCGGCGCGATCGGGGCGCGTTCGATGCCTCTACATCACGTTGACCGGGACCGCGGCACCCACCTGATTGGTCGCGTTGTCGTCGACGACATTGTCGCCGCGCGAGCGCACGATTGCCCCATTTTGTATCTGAATCCCATTGCCGCTTGCTTGCGCCACGGCGTTGCCGTTGAGAATGACCTGGGTGTTGGCGCGATTGGCGGCTATCCCGATGAAGTGGCCACGCACTTCGTTGCCGGTAATGACGGCGCGTGCGCCACCGGCAGCGGCGGAACTCATCCCGATTTCGATTCCAGCGACCGCGTTGTCGGTGACCACGTTGCCGGTGATGAGCGCCTGCATGAACGTCGCAGCTCCGCCCTGCACCACCACGACGACCCCCTCGGAACCATTGGCCGACACGACTGATCGCGACAGATCCAGTATCACGGGCTGCGGGTTGGAGGTGCCGGTCAGTGCCCAGACACCCCCAGTGCCATTCCCGTGAAACACGCTCGAACTGATCCGCACCTGAGCGCCGGCGCCGATGAAAAGGCCACGAAATGCGTTGTTCGCGCTTCGGACGGACGTCAGTTGGCCCGTGCTGACTCCACTGACCCGGTCGATGAACTGAATGCCGTGCCCGCCATTGCGTTCGACGACCGTGTCCGCGATTGTGATGGCGCCGGCACCGGCACCGACCTCGATACCGTTGCCGGTCATCCCGGAGACGATGCAGCGGTCGATGTCGACGCGGCCGCCGGTGACGTGCACGATGCCTCGGGCGCCTCCCTGCCCATTGATCGTGAGGCCGCGGAGGACCACGTTGCCGGATGGACCTGCGCTTACAACGATTCCATCGGCGCTGAACACCGAAACTCCCGCGTAGACGCCCGCGGGCGCGATGATGGACACCGACTGCGTGATCGTCACCGGACCGTACCCTGCCGAATCGAGGACCACCACCTCACCAGCCGCATCCGTCACGCTGATCGCCTCGCCGAACGACCGGCAGGGCTTGGAAATCGAGCAGTTGAACGCCGTGTTGGCGGAAAGGCCGTACGACGCGACGAAGGTGCGTTGTGCCGCCGACGACACGCCCGCGACGGCAACTCCGACAGCACAAACCAGCAATCGAATCACGTTTGTCATGTTATCGCTCTCTCTTGGGGGCAGTGCCAGCGGCTGCGGCACCGCCATCGAATTGTGCCAAACTAAATTCGGGCATGCACAACTTCCCGCCGCAACTGCGATGATGCTGCAGACCTTCATCGAGAACTACGGCTACGTCGCCGTGTTCGCGGGCTGCTTCGCCGAGGGCGAAACCGTGCTCGTGCTGGCGGGCTTCGCGGCGCACCTCGGATACCTGTCGCTGCCGTGGGTGATGGTCACTGCCGCGATCGCGGGCTTCTGCGGCGACCAGGCCGCGTTCTTCGCGGGGCGGCGCTGGGGTCCGCAGCTCATCGCCTGGTCGCCACGGCTGGCCGCCGCACAGCCGTTCATCGACCGGAAACTCGCGGTGCACTCGATCTGGGTGGTCTTTGTGCTTCGATTTGCTGTCGGCTTCCGGATTGCTTCGCCCATCGTGATCGGCGCCAGTGACCTCCCCGCGTGGCGCTTCATGCTCCCGAACGCTGCGGGCGCAATCGTCTGGGCGATCCTCTTCGGCAGCGCGGGCTACGTCTTCGGCGCGGCGTTCACACGGTTGCTGGAGCATGCGAAGCACTACGAGGAAATCGCGTTTGCAGTCCTCGCAGTGGCTGTCGTTATACTGCTGTGGCTGCGGAGCAAACGCCACCAGCGCGAGATCAGGCAGTTCGCCGCGGCGGCGAAGGCGCGGCCGGATACTCGCCACTGACCGACACCCGCACTCAACCGCCGGCCGTCGCCTGCTGCACGAGCGTCGACAGCGCGCCGGCAATCCCGGCCGCGGCCGCGACCACGGGCGCCTTGACGGTGAACCCGCCGCGGCCCGGAAACGGCGCAACGCGTCCGCCCGCTTCCTCGACCAGCAGCAATCCGGCCATCGCGTCCCACGACGACAGTTCGAATTCGACATAGCCGTCGAGGCGCCCGTCGGCGACATGCGCCAACTGCAGCGCCGCCGACCCGAAGTTGCGGAACGCGGCATTCGCGTTCATCAACGACCGGCGAAATTCCAGGTAGCGTGGCTCCGGCACGCGATCCGAATGCCCGACGGCGATCATCGCGCCCGCCAGCATGCTCGTGTCGGCGGTGTGGATGCGCGCCTCGCCGCCCGGGCCTGCGCGCCACGCGCCCTCCCCGCGCCGCGCGTGAAAGAGGTCGTCGTGCGCCGGATCGTAGACCGCACCCAGCGTGCGCACGCCGTCTTCGACGTACGCGATCGACACGTTCCAGTACGGGATCCCGCGCAGGAAGTTGTGCGTGCCGTCGATCGGGTCCACGATCCACAGGCGCTCGACGCCGCCGGTGAACGACGCGACGGTTTCCTCGCCCAGAAAATTGTCGCCGGGAAACGCGCGCGCGACTTCCGCGCGGATGAACGTCTCGACGTCGCGGTCGGCGACGCTGACAAAATCTTGCGGGCC
>JBDTLY010000194.1:0-6349 GCA_039934535.1 Casimicrobiaceae bacterium
ACGCGTGACGCGCTGCAGGCGTATGCAGCTGCGTGCGCGCCGGGCACGCCGGTGCAACTCGCGTACGTGAATCCGGAAACCGGCGGCGACTGCCTCAACACAATCGCATTCGCAGCGCTTTTGTTGCGTCCGGGTGAGGAAATTGCGCTGCCCCGCTCTTCGGCCGCGCGCATATTCCATGCCGTCGAGGGCGCGGGTGACGCGCAGGTGAACGACACCGCGATCGCGTTCGACCAGGCCGACACGTTTTGCGCGCCGGGCCTCGCTACCGTGCGGCTGGCAAATCGCTCCACGCGCGCGCCGGCGTACCTTGTCATGGCCGACGAATCGCCGCTGCAGAAAAAGCTCGGCGTCTACGAGCTGCGTTGACGCGAACCCGACGATGAGCGGCGCCCCCGACCGATCGTCGCCGGTGCTCATCGTCGGCGGCGGCATCGGCGGCATGGCCGCCGCGCTCGCATTGAGTCAACAGGGATTCGCGGTCGAGGTGTTCGAGCAATCGGCGGAGATCGGCGAGATCGGCGCCGGCCTGCAGCTCGGCCCCAACGGGTTCGCGGCCATGGATGCGCTCGGCGTCGGCGAGCGGGCCCGCCGCCGCGCGGTGTTTACCGACGAGCTCGTCATGATGGATGCCGTCGATGGCGGCGAAGTCGCGCGGATCCCCGTGGGCGACGCCTTCCGCCAGCGCTTCAACAATCCGTATGCGGTCATCCACCGCGCCGACATCCACCAGTCGATCTACGAAGAAGTCCAGCTCGCCGCGGGCATCCGTTTGCACACGTCGACTCGCATCGCGAGTGTCGACGTCGACGATTCCGGCGCGCGTCTCGTGGACGCGGCCGGCGGCGTCCACCAAGGCGCGGCGGTCGTCGGCTGCGATGGCGTGCATTCGGTGATCCGGAAGCACCTGATCGGCGACGGGCACCGCGTGTCCGGGCATGTCGTCTATCGCGCGCTGGTCCCGCACGCGGAGATGCCGGCCGATCTGCGCTGGAACGCCGCCGCGATCTGGGTCGGGCCGAACTGCCATCTCGTCCATTACCCGCTGCGCGGCGGCGAGCAGTACAACATCGTGGTCACGTTTCACAGCCGGGACCAGGAGGAATGGGGCGTGCGCGAAGGGTCGCGCGACGAGGTGATGTCGTACTTCACGGGGATCTGTGACCGCCCGCGGCAGCTGCTCGACAGGCCGACGTCGTGGAAGCGCTGGTCGACCGCCGATCGCGATCCGGTCGAGCGCTGGGGCGAAGGGCGCGCGACGCTGCTCGGCGACGCCGCGCATCCGATGCTGCAGTACATGGCCCAGGGCGCCTGCATCGCGCTCGAGGATGCGGTGACCCTGCGCGAAGCGCTCCGCGCCTGCGACGGCGAGCTCGAACCGGCATTCCGCCTTTACGAATCAAAGCGCGTGGTGCGTGGCGCGCGCCTCATCATTTCTGCCCGCGAGATGGGGCGGATCTATCACGCGAAGGGCGTCGAGCGGCTGGTCCGTAATTCGATGTGGGCCGGTCGGCCGCCTGAACGCTTTTACGACGCGCTCGAATGGCTCTACGGGTGGACGGTCGGTGAGTGTCTTGATTAGGTCCGCGGCCTAACCTACGACAGTTACACCCTGCATCATGCCCATGTCCTCGTGGACCAGCATGTGGCAGTGCATGACGTAGCGGCCCGTGTAGTGCAGGAACCGCATGCGGAACGTGATGGATGTACTCGCGCTGCCCGGCACGAACGGCGGGAACGGCGGATTGGTGGGCGGAGGATTGGGCGGCGGCGGCGTCGGGTTCTCGTTGCTGTACGGCAAAGCGATGGTATCGGCCCAATAAGGATCGATCCGCTTGCCGTTCACCGCCACGATGTACATCGGATTGACGTGGATGTGGAACGGATGGCGGATGTTGTTCATGTTGATGATCGTCCACTCCTCCACGCTGTTGAGCGCAACCTGCTGCGTCAGCGCCTTCGACGACTGGAACGGAATGTACGTCGTCGGCAGGCCGGGATTCTGCGACGGTTGATCGCCCGCCGATCCCAGTGCGAACACTTTGTTGGCGATCGGCGTTTGCGTGCCGGTAATCGGCGGATAGATATTCTGGAATACCCAGTCCGGGAGCTCTCCGGCGGGCGGCTGGACCAGCGGCGTGGCGGCGATGCCGGTGAATGGCTCGGCGACCGCGGGCGGGGGCGGATTGCTGGCGATCACCCGCATCACGATCGTGCGTTTCATCCCGCCATGCGCGGCAAGTTCCTCGTCGGTGATCGGCGCGAGGAACGGCGTGACCGGAAGCGGCCCGATGGGAAGGCCCATCACGACGGGTTCTTCCAGGACGACGACCTCGGCCAGAACGTCTTCGGCCAGCACGCCCGCGGGATTCCGGCCCACCTCGACCTGCATGGTTCGCAGACGATAGGTGCCCGGCGCGCCCGCCTTGACGAGGACGCTGGCGCGATTCCCCGGCGCGAGAATGATGCCCTCCGGGTACGACGACGGAGGCGGGGCATTCGGCGGAGGGGGCGCCGCCGTCGGGATCGAAGCAACGGGTTTGAGATCGTGGCGTGGATTTCCGTCATGACCGTACTGGTACATCGTGTGGCCATCGAGGCTGAGATTCATCAGCTTGAAGATCGCCGCATTCACGAAACGCCAGTTCTGAACCTCGCCGCTTTTCATCACGAGGCGCGGCCGACGCACGCCGTTGATCAGAAAATTGGGCTCGTTGGTAGTGATATTGGCGACCTGCGCGAAGTCCTCGAGCCTTCCGGTTACGGGGTCGAAAATCGGCGCCTGGAATACGAATACGCGCTCGACGGCCGCGGCGATCTCGGGAACCTGGTCGATGGGGCCTTCGATGATCAGCGCGCCGGCCATGCCGCTGCCCACCTGCATTGCGCTCGAGCCATGCAGGTGCGGGTGATACCAATAGGCGCCCGCCGGATGGTCGTCGCGGATCCGGTACTCGTATTGACGCGTCTCGCCGGGCTGGATGCCGGCGTTCGGGTCGTCGACCACGAAATCGCCGTAGAGCCCGGGATCCGTGGCAGTGGGCTGCCGGATGATGTCCGGATAGACGTGCAGGCCATGCGTGTGGAGGTTCGTGCTGTTGGGATAGCTGAGGTGCGGCGTGGGCTGCAGGGCCGTCGGATTCGGCGGCAGCAGGCTCACCACCTTGATCCGGAGCGTATCGCCGACATTGACGCGCAGCGTGGGCGCGGGAATGGACCCGAACATGTTGCGCAACGTCACGTTGGCGCCGTCGATCGTCGTCGACAGGTAGGACAGGTTGAGGGTGAGGTCGAGCAGTCCGTTGACCGATTTGAGGGTAAGCGGCTCGACGAATGTTTCAACCGGTGGCGGATGCTCCTCACTGCCTCCGCCGCCGCACGCATTCAGCACCGGCGGCACGATGAGGCCGGCCGCGACGGTCACGCCGAGCTTGAGAAAATCGCGGCGACCGGGTCCGTTGGGAATGGCGTCAGGCATCGCGACCTCGCATGAGTGGACCAATGGGCAGCAGTTCGATCGGATGTCGTTGCTCCAATGCGGCCGCGCCGAGCTGGCCGGCCGCGTTGCTGCCCCAGCCATGGAGGGATGCCGAGTCCAGTGCCGCGGCGTGGGCTTGTCCCGCGGCGATCGCCCGCACCCGCGACAGTCCAGGGATACGCGTGGGCACGCGCCGGTCGTCGCCATCGTTTGTTCCGAGTTGGCCCTGGCGGTTCCAGCCCCACGCATAGACCTGTCCGCTGGTCCCCAGCGCCAGCGAGAAATACATTCCCGCGGCGACCGCCTGCACGCGCTCGGGCAGCGCGACCTGCAGCGGAAGCGTCGAGTAGGCGGGACGGTCGTGCCCCAGTTGCCCATGATTGTTGCTGCCCCAGGCGAGGACTTCGCCGCTCGTCGTAAGCGCGAGCGAATGGCTGGCGCCCGCCGCGAGCGCGGCGATCTTTTGCGGAACGGGCACGAGCAACGGCGAATCCACCGTGCGCAAATGGCCGAGACCAAGCTGTCCGGCCGCATTGCCGCCCCATGCGTAGACCTGCTGGCCCCGGGTGAGCGCGAGCATGAAGCCCGTGCCGAGTGCGACCGACCTTAGCGCCGGAAGGCCCGCCACGCGCCCGGGCGGCGCCTCGACCGGTGCCTCCGGCCGGCCGAGCGCGCCATCCAGATTGAGTCCCCACGTGAACAGCGCGCCCCCGCCGTCGATGGCGGCCGACTGGAACTCGGCCGCGTCGATTGCACGTACGTCGACAAGGTCCGTCAGCCGCTGCGGAGTTGCCGGAAAAATCGCGTCGAGACGGCCGCCGAGGCCGGCCCCATGCGCGCCCCAGACCGCAACGTCGCGTCGCGCGGTGATGCCGAGGCTCACGCCATGGCCCGCCGCGACGGACGTCAACGGCTCGTGCATCAGCAGTTCGACCGGCAACGTCGGCGCCGGAGTCGTGCAGTATTCGCGCGCGACGGAAGGAATGCGGCCGCTGCCGTCGCCACCCCAGCCGATGACCTTGCCGGTCGCGAGCAGCGCAAGCGTCTGGTCACGACCGCAGCTGATCGAGGTGATGTCGAATTTCGCGCTATCGAGGGTGGTCATCGTGGGCCGTTCGTGGAGGGCTTGAAATCCTGCGTCAGAACCCGGTGGCAATGACCGACAGGCCGCCCATGTACGGCTGCAATGCCGCGGGAATGTCGATGCCGCCGTCGGCGCGCTGATAGTTCTCCATCACCGCGACCAGCGTCCGTCCGACGGCGAGGCCGGATCCATTGAGCGTGTGGACGAGCTCGGGTTTTCCCGCCGCGCTCCGGTAGCGCGCCTGCATCCGCCGCGCCTGGAACGCCTCGCAGTTGGAGACCGAGGAGATCTCGCGAAACGTGTTCTGCCCGGGCAACCAGACCTCGAGATCGTAGGTCTTCGTGCTCTGGAATCCGATATCCCCGGTGCATAACGACACCACGCGATACGGCAAATCGAGCCGCTGCAGGATCGTTTCCGCGTGCCGCGTCATCTCCTCCAGCACGTCGTAGGACGTCTCCGGCCGCACGACCTGCACCATCTCCACCTTGTCGAACTGGTGCTGGCGGATCATGCCGCGCGTGTCCTTGCCGTAGCTCCCGGCTTCGGACCGGAAGCACGGCGTATGCGCCGCAAGCCTCATCGGCAGCGCTTCGGACGGAAGGATCTCGCCGGCGATCGATCCCGTCAGCGTGACTTCCGACGTCGAGATGAGGTAGAGCAACTCGCCCTCGCCTTCCGCGCCGCCCTTTTTCACCGAGAACATCTCGGTTTCGAACTTCGGCAGCTGCGACGTCCCGATCAGCGTCTCCGCAGTCACGATGTAGGGCGTATGGCATTCGGTATAGCCATGCTCGCGCGTATGCGTGTCGAGCATGAACTGCGCAAGGGCACGGTGCAGCCGCGCCAGGCCGCCGCGGAGGAACGAAAACCGGGACCCCGAGAGCTTGGCCGCCGTCGCAAAGTCGAGCAGGCCAAGGCTTTCGCCGACGTCGGTGTGGTCGCGGGCCGCGAAGTCGAAAGTGCGCGGCGTGCCCCAGCGCCGCACTTCGACATTGTCGGCGTCCGATTTGCCGACGGGTGTCGACGGATGCGGGAGGTTCGGCAATTCGAGGAGAAATGCCCGCAACGCAAGCTGCACGCAATCGAGCGCGGCTTCGAGGCGTTTCGTTTCGTCGCCGATGCCCCCGACTTCGGCGAGCAGCGCCGAGGCGTCCTCGCCCTTGCCCTTCGCGACGCCGATCTGCTTCGACAGCGCGTTGCGCTTCGCCTGCAGGTCCTGCGTGCGCGTCTGGATGTCCTTGCGCTCGCGTTCGAGCGTCTCGAAGCGGGCGGAATCGAGCGTGGCGCCCCGATGCGCGAGGCCCGCGGCCACGGCAGGAAGGTCGTTGCGGAGCAGATTGATGTCGAGCATCGGCGGATTTTAGCAAATGTGCCCGCTCACGAACCGCCGTCGCGCGTCTTGCGATCCTTCGCGCGGAGCGCTTCGAGCTTGTCACGGATCTTCGCCTCGAGGCCGCGGTCCGTAGGCTCGTACCACGACACGTCCTGCATGTTGTCGGGAAAGTAGCGCTCGCCCGCCGCGTACGCATCGTCCTCGTCGTGCGCGTAGCGATAGCCCTTGCCATAGTCGAGCTCCTTCATGAGCTTCGTCGGCGCGTTGCGCAGCCGCATTGGCACCGGCCGCGAGCCGTCCTCCTTGATGAACGCACGCGCGGCGCCATAGGCCGTGTAGACCGCGTTCGACTTGGGCGCGACGGCGAGGTAGAGGATGGCCTCGGCCAGCGCCAGTTCACCCTCGGGCGAGCCCAGCCGCTCGTAGGTTTCGACCGCGGACAGCGTGAGCG
>JBDTLY010000195.1:0-6348 GCA_039934535.1 Casimicrobiaceae bacterium
CGACCTCGCGGCGTCGATGGGCCATCTCGGCGACATGAACCATGCGGCGGTGCAGGAGAAGGTCGCGTTCGCGGCCAAGGAATG
This sequence comes from Casimicrobiaceae bacterium, assembly GCA_039934535.1. Classification (GTDB taxonomy): domain Bacteria; phylum Pseudomonadota; class Gammaproteobacteria; order Burkholderiales; family Casimicrobiaceae; genus CAIWHR01. The sequence continues at coordinate 85 of JBDTLY010000195.1, forward strand.
CCGCCGCCTCGGCAAGCCCTGCGGAATCGTCGGCGGCACGCCGGAAGTCGTCGCCACCTATCTCGACTACGGGTATTCGTGGGTCGCGATCAATTCCGACATGGGAATGATGGTCGGCCGCGCACAGGAATTTCTCGGCAAGGTGCGGGCCAAGGTGGGCTGACGCCCGCACCGTTAGCGCCCGATGGACGACGTCGTCGCGCTCGCCGCGGGCAACGCGCGCGTCGAAATCGATGCCGCGATCGGCGGCGCGCTCGCGTCGTTCACGCTTGGCCGCATCGACGTCCTGCGCCCGACGCCCGCCAGCACGCGCGACGTCCGCCTGCACGCCTCCTATCCGCTTGTTCCGTATTCGAATCGCATTGCGGAGGCGCGCCTCGAAGTCGCCGGCCGCACCCATGCGCTCGCCCGCAATTTCGGCGACCACCCGCATGCGATCCACGGCGTGGGCTGGCAACGGCCGTGGAGGATCGAAACGCACGGCGCGACAAGTGCGCTGCTGATGCTCGATCACGCGCCCGCGGGCGACGGCGCACTGTCCTGGCCGTGGGCGTTTCGCGCGGCGCAGTCGGTCTCGCTTCATGCGGATCCCGACGGCACGGTCGCGGTGCTCACGCTCAAATTGACGATTGCGAATGCCGGCGCCGCCGCCTTTCCCTTCGGCCTCGGCTGGCATCCGTTCTTCGTCCGCGGCCCGCGAGCGCGCCTCGGCTTTCGCGCCGGCGGCGTCTGGGAGACCGACGACACGCGTTTGCCCACCGTTCACGCCGCCGTTCCGCCATCTTGGCGGTTCGATCCCGCGCGTCCACCGGGGAACGAGACGATCGACAACGTCTTCACGGGCTGGGACGGTGAAGCCACGCTCGACGATGCCGGCCGGCACATCGCGATCGGCGTGCGCGCCGATCGCGCGGCTGGCTTTCTCGTCGTGTACGCGCCCGAGGGCAAGGACTTTCTTGCGCTCGAGCCGGTGACCCATATGACCGACGCGTTCAATCGCGCCGTGCGCGGCGAACGCGCCACGGGCATGCGCACGCTGCGCCCCGGCGGCGCGTTTTCTTGTACGATGCAGATCGGTGTCCGCCTGCTGCCATGAATCCCGACGCTTCCTCCGACTTCCCTGCATTGCATTGCGCCCTCGATGTCCGCGCGAGCCTCGGCGAATGTCCGGTATGGTCTGCCGCCGAGCGGGCGTTGTACTGGGTCGACATCAACGCGCCGTCGCTCAACCGCTTCGACCCTGCAACGGGAAGCAACCACGCAATGCCGATGCCCGCGTCGATCGGGTGCTTTGCCTTCCGGAAAACAGGGGGGTTCGTGATCGCGCTGCGCGACGGCATCTGGCTCGCGCGCGCGGACGGCGCGTTGGAGCGCAAGGTCGCCGCCGCCCCCTACGATCCCGCGCACCATCGCTTCAACGACGGGCGCTGCGATCCGCAGGGGCGGCTCTTCGCCGGCGCAATGAACGAAAATCGCGACGCGCCTTCGGCGGCGCTCTATCGCATCGATGCCGACTTCCGTGTCACCGAAGTACTGGACGGCATGATGATTTCAAACGGCCTCGCATGGAGCCTCGACGGGCGCACCATGTATCACGCCGACACGCCGACGCTGACGATCAACGCCTTCGCGTTTGACGCGGCGACGGGAACGCCGTCGGCGCGCCGCGTTTTTGCGCGTTTCGACGGTGCGACCGATCGCCCCGACGGTGGCGCCATCGACAGCGAGGGCTGCTACTGGACCGCGTTCTACGGCGGCGGCCGCGTCGTGCGCCTGTCGCCAGCGGGCGCGGTGCTCGCCGAATACGCCGTCCCCGCGATGTGCCCGACGATGTGCGCGTTCGGCGGCGCCGACCTGCGCACGCTCTATGTGACGAGCGCGCGGCAGAAGCGCAGCGACGCGGAGCTCGCGCGGCTGCCGCAATCCGGCGGGATCTTCGCCATGCGCGTCGACGTGCCCGGCCTGCCCGAGCCCGCGTTCGCCGGCTGACGCCCTCCCGCGCGCACGCCATGCACTTCGACTCCAGCGCCCTCCTCCGACTCGATTCGCCGCAAAGCCTTGGCGCATCAGCGTCCGGCGCGTCGTTCGCGACGTCGACCGGCGACATCCTCGAAGTCTCAAGTTTTGGCCCCGGCGTTTTCCGGTTGCGCGTCGGCCCGAACACGCGACCCGACTACGACCTCGTGCTGGGGCGCGCGAAAGCGTGCACCGTCGCGCACGAACCAGATGGGCGCTACACGTTCACGGCGGGCGACGCTGTCCTCGAGCTCGCGGGAGCGCCGCTTCGCTTCCGCCTTTTCCATCGCGGCAAGCCGGTGCTCGCCTCGATCACCGACGAGCATTTCCGCGGCTGGACCAGGCTCCCCACGTTCGGCCGCGTGCGCCAGGGCGGGCAATGGATCGCGTCGTTCGCGCTCGCGTCGGGCGAAGCCGTGTACGGGCTCGGCGAAAAATTCGGGCCCCTCGACAAGCGCGGGCAGCTCATCCATTCGCATGTCGTCGACGCGCTGGGCGTCAACACCGGCGCTTCGTACAAGAACGTCCCGTTCGCATGGAGCCCCGGCATCGGCAACGGCGCGTGGGGCGTGTTCGTCAATACGCCGGGGACGGTGACGCACGGCGTCGGCCATCCCGACTGGTCGCACCGATCCTACGCGGTGCTCGTCGACGACGAAGCGCTCGATCTCTTCGTGTTCGCGACCGACACGCCCGCCGACATCATCGATCACTACACCGCGCTCACCGGGCGTGCACCCGCCGTGCCGCTGTGGGGCCTCGGCCTGTGGGTGTCGCGCACGTATTACAAGACGCCCGAGGAAGCCGCCACCGTCGCCGCGACGCTGCGCGCGCGCAAGATCCCCTGCGACGTCCTGACGCTCGACGGACGCGCCGCATGGGACGTCAGCACGCGCTTCGACTTCGAATGGGACGAGACGCGCTTCCCGGATCCGTATGAGGCGCTCGCGAAGATCAAGGCGCACCACCTGAGGATCTGCGTCTGGGAATATCCGTACGTGTCGATCCACTCGCCGCTGTTCGACGAGCTCGCCTCGCGCAAGTTCCTGCTGTCGAACGACGACGGCGGCCCCTGCGTTTTCGGATGGGACACGTCCCCGGCGACGAGCCCGTTCGGCGACGTGCTGACGCCGCTTCCCGAGAGCGGCATCGTCGATTTCACGCATCCGGCGGCCTACGCGTGGTGGCGCGACGCGCACGAGAAGCTCTTCGCGCAAGGTGTCGACGTGATCAAGAGCGACTTCGGCGAGCACGTCCCCGACGACGCGGTCGCGTTCAACGGCGATCGCGGCCGGCGCCTGCACAACGTGTATCCGCTGCTCTACAACCAGTGCGTGTTCGAGGCCACCGCACTCTACGGGCGGCCGCAGAACGCGCCGCCGATGGTCTGGGGCCGCGCCGGCTGGACGGGCAGCCAGCGCTATCCGATCCAGTGGGGCGGCGATCCGCAAAGCGACTGGGAAGGCCTCGCGGCGTCGATCCGCGGCGGGCTGTCGTGGGGAATGAGCGGCGCGCCCTTTCATGCGACCGACATCGGCGGCTACTACGGCTCGAAACAGCCCGACGCCGAGCTCTTCGTGCGCTGGCTGCAAGCGGCGGTGTTCAGCTCGCACATCCGCGTGCACGGCATCGGCGAGCGCGAGCCGTGGGCGTTCGGCGCCGAGGCGGAGGCGATCGCGCGGAAATGGCTGCTGTTCCGGTACCGCCTGCTGCCCTATCTGCAGCGCGTGATCGCGGAAGCGACCGCCAACGGTCTGCCCGTGATGCGCGCGATGCCGCTGGCGTTCCCCGGCGACGTCCAGGCCCGCCGTTTCGAGACGCAATTCATGTGCGGCGACGCGCTGCTCGTCGCGCCTATCGTCGCCGCCGGCGGCGAAATCGAGATCGCCCTTCCCGAAGGTGCGTGGTACGACATCAACACCCGGCAGCGTGTGCAGGGCCGCAGCGTCATCCGCTACAGCGCGACGCTCGACCAGTTTCCCGTGTTCGGCCGCGAGGGTTACGCGCTGCCGCTCGGACGCGCGGTGCAGCACACGGGCGAGATCGACATCGAGCGTCCGCTCGAGCAGCTCTGGGTCTTCGGAACGCCCGCGCAGCCGCTCGACGGATTCGCGCAGGTGAGGATCGAGGCGGGAGCGGGCATTGCGCCCAGCGTGCACGCGGCACCGGGCGTGCGGGTCGAGCGCTTCGGCGATGCGACGGAATTTTCGGTGCTGTCGCTCAATCTTTCCGAATGAGCGATCGTCCCGCGATCGCGATCACCGCAGGCGAACCCGCGGGCATCGGCCCCGAGCTCGTCACCATGCTGGCAGCGCGGCATCATGAGCGTCCCTGGCCGGCGCGGTTGATCGTCTTTGGCGACCGCAACGTCCTCGCCAAGCGTGCGCAACGGATCGGCTTGCACCCACATTTCGTTCCCTACGACGCCGTGTCGGCGGGACCCGCCGGCAACGCGGTGGAGATCTGGGACGAACGCGTCATCGCGCCCGTCGAACCCGGCCGGCCCGATCCGGCGAATGCGGCAACCGTCATCGCCACGCTGACGCACGCCGCGGACGGATGCGCGACCGGCGCGTTCGCGGCGCTGGTGACGGCGCCCGTCCAGAAGAGCGTGCTGCTCGATGCCGGCTTCGCCTTCACCGGCCACACCGAGTTCCTCGCAGAGCGCGCGCATGTGCCACGCGTGGTCATGCTGCTCGTCGGCGGCGGCTTGCGCGTCGCGCTCGTCACCACCCATCTGCCGCTCGCCGCCGTCGCCGCCGCGATCACGCGCGCCGCCGTCGCGGAAACGATCGAGATACTCGCCGCGGCGCTGCGCGATCAATTCGGGATCCCGGCGCCACGGATCGCCGTGTGCGGCCTCAATCCGCATGCCGGGGAGGGCGGGCACCTCGGCCGCGAAGACATCGACATCGTGGCGCCGGCCATCGCCGCTGCACGCGTCGCGGGCCACGACGTGACCGGCCCCATTCCCGCCGACACGGTTTTCGTTCCCGAGAACGCGCGCCGCTACGACGCGATCGTCGCGATGTACCACGACCAGGGACTGCCGGCGCTCAAAGCAGCGTCGTTCGGCGGCGGCGTCAACGTGACGCTCGGATTGCCGTTCATCCGCACGTCGGTCGATCACGGCACGGCGCTCGACCTCGCGGCCGACGCGGACAAGGCGCGCACCGCGGATCCCGGCAGCCTGTACGCGGCCGTCGACCTGGCACTCGAGCTCGTCGCGCACCGCCGCGACTGAATTCCACCGATGCGCGGTCACACCGCACGCAAGAGGTTCGGGCAGAACTTCCTCGTCGACGCGCATTACGTCGCGAAGATCGTCGACGCGATCGACCCGCGGCCCGGCGACAACCTTGTCGAAATCGGCCCCGGGTTGGCGGCGCTCACCGGCCGGCTGATCGAGCGCGCCGGAACGATCCACGCGATCGAGATCGACCGCGACCTCGCGGCGCGGCTCGCCACGGATTTTCCTCCGGAAAAACTCACGCTGCACGTCGCCGACGCGCTGGCATTCGACTACGCGACGCTAGGACCGAGACTGCGCGTTGTCGGCAACCTGCCCTACAACATCAGTTCGCCGCTGCTCTTTCGACTTGCGGAGTACGAATCGCAGCTGCTTGATTTGCACGTCATGCTGCAGCGCGAAGTCGTCGCGCGGATGACGGCGCAACCGGCGACTCCCGACTACGGCCGGCTGTCGGTGATGCTGCAGGCTTCTTTTCGCGTGACGCGCCTTTTCATCGTGCCGCCCGGCGCGTTCCAGCCGGTGCCGAAGGTGGACTCCGCGATCGCGCGTCTCGTGCCGCTCGGCGAGGCCACGCCCCGCATCGACGATCAGGTGCTCTTTTCGCGCATCGTCGCGGCCGCTTTCGGCCAGCGGCGTAAGACGATGCGCAATGCCGTGGCGCCGATCTGCGAGGCAGCCGCATTGATCGCCGCCGGCATCGACCCTGGCGCGCGCGGCGAGACGCTCGCCGTCGCGGATTTCGTGCGGCTCGCGAACTCGCTCGCGGTTTGATGGGACGTCCCTGTTACGATGCGATGCAGATTACCAATCGTGCCGCCAGGGAAATCATGAAGCCATGCCGCATCCGGCTCTGCTGCACGCTCGCGTCGATTTGGTTGGTGTGCGGCGGTGCATCGGCGCAGGTCGTCACCGAGTTTAGCGCCGGGATGACCGCCGGCGCGGGCCCCAATGGCATCACGGCAGGGCTGGACGGCAATTTGTGGTTCGCGGAAGAT
>JBDTLY010000196.1:0-6324 GCA_039934535.1 Casimicrobiaceae bacterium
CGAACGACGACATCCACCACCAGCCCGCCGGGGCGCCGTCGCGCAGCGCGGCCTGCAGCACGAAGTACACGAAGGCGCTGCTCATGTTGCCGTACTCGCGCAGCATCGCCGCGCTGTAGCGGAGCTCGCCGCGGTCGAATTGCAGCGTCTTCGAAAGCGCGAGGAGCACGTCGCGGCCGCCGGCATGCATGATCCAGGCGGCGATGTCATCCGGCGTGAGACCAGCCTCATCGAGCACCCGCTGCAGAACTTCCCGCGCATGATCGGCGGCGAGACGCGGCACCGGACGCGTCAGGACGTTGCGCAGCATGCCGTGCTTCGTTTCGAACTTGAGCGCGTCGCGTTCGGTTGGGTTGGTGAGCGATCCGAAGGCCCGCCATTCGAGGCTCCGGCGGCCGGGGTCGGGACGCTGCGACAACACGGCCGCGCCCGCGCCGTCGCCGAACAGGCAGGCACTGATCAATACGCCAGGATCGTCGTCCAGGTACATGGCGGCACTGCTCACCTCGACGCACACCGCGAGAACGTGGCGGCACGCCCCACCGGTCAGCAGCGCCGCCGCCAGGCGCCAGTTGGGCAGCGCCGCGGCGCAGCCCTGCCCGACCAGGTCGAACGCCAGAACATCCGGACGCAAGCCCAGGCGCTCGATCACGTGACTGGTGAGACCGGGGCACACGTAACCGGTGCAGGTGCTGATCACGATCGCGTCGATCTCGCTGGCTCGCCGGCTCGCATCCGCCAGCGCCGCACGCGCCGATGCGGTCGCGAGCGCGGGCGCATGCGCAAGGTATCGCTGGTGCAGGGTATCGGGGTCGATCCGGAATACGTCGTGGAGACTCTCCAGCGCCAGGGTTCGCGCCTCGATGCCATTGTCCTTGGTCAGCACCGTCTCGGCGATCATGTGCGAGCGGCGGTCGAGCTTGCGGAACCAATCGGAACCTTTGAACGCGTCCCAACACTCAGCCTTGGTGTAGCGGTGCGGCGGATTGGCGGTGCCTAATCCATTGACGAACATGCGGGCTCCTGGACGGATCCAAGCCCAGTTTAACAGTACGTGCGTCAGCGTACAGACGCAATCGGGCGTCGCACATAGCCTTCGCCCGTACTTCACGTCAACCAGGAGAAACAGCATGTCCAAACTGATGATTGCATTGTTCGTCACTGCCGGCATCGGTCTTGCCGGCTGTGCGACGCAAAAACCTGCGCCTGTCGCCGCCGCGAAGCCGATGGTGCCGACGGCGCCGATATCCAAGGACGCTTACGACATGGCGATCAAGAACGCCGACGCGCAAGCCAGGATCAACAAGGATGCCTGCGCGTCGCGCACGAACAACGCCAAGGACATCTGCCTCGCGGAAGCCAACGGGAAGGAACTGGTCGCCAAGGCCGACGCCGAAGCCGCCTACAAGAACACACCGGTGGCGCGCGAGGACGCGCGCGGCGCGCGGGCCCAGGCAACCTACAACGTCTCCAAGGAGAAGTGCGACGACCTGGCGGGCAACACCAAGGACGTCTGCGTGAAGGAAGCGGACGCCGTGCTGGTCAAGGTGAAGGCCGACGCCAAGGTCGACCGCGTCTCGGCCGATGCGCAGCAGGATGCAGCGACGAAGCAGGCGGATGCCCGCAGGGACGCGAACACGTTGAAGCGGGATGCGGATTACAAGGTCGCGCTCGAGAAGTGCGACGCGCTTGCCGGTTCCACGAAGGATGCATGCGTCAGCAGCGCGAAGCTGCAATACGGCAAGTCCTGAGTTCGCGACCCTTCCGCAACCCCGCCTCCGTGGCGGGGTTTTCATTCGCTATTTGCCGCAGGCGATCATCGTAACGTAGTCCGCGACGACACCGATGCCCATGTGATCGCCGCGCGAATCGAGCATGTTGCGATCGTGTCCGGGTGAATCGCGCCAACCCTGAAACTGCCCCTCCGGCGACCGGTAATTCCAGCCGACGTTCTCGACGCACATTGCATATCCCGATCGCCGCACGCGCGACGGGAAGTCGTCGTGATTGAGCTGCCCGGACTTTGCCATCGCCGCGCTGTGTTCACGGGCAAGGCCTGCAAGCGTGGGGTCGGCCGCCAGCGCGTGACGCCCGTGACTTGCACGGTAATGATTCACCAATGCGGCCAGGCGCTGCGAATAGGCGGCGGCGTTGTCGATTGCCGCAGCGGAGCCGACCGCACCGAAGGCGACTGCCGCGAACAATGACATGACACGCACCATCCAAACTCAGTATTCGCGCTCGGACTCAGTCCCGTCTACCGACTCGTCGAGGTCCGGGCCACGGTCGCGTTCGAACTCTTCGCGGTACGCCGTCCTGCCCGGGTCCCCCGCCGCTTCGGCGCTGCGCCTGTCGTTGGCGGCACGGAATGTGTTTTCCTGGAGTGCCCTCCGGTGACGCTGATTCTTTCTCGGTTCCGTCATCGCTCTCTCGTTTTCGTGTGGGCGCCGACCGTGGCGCAGCAGGCATCGTGGCCTTGTCGTCCATGGCGCGCTGTGCGTTGCCGTACAGATGGCGCCGGACCCGATGCGATAACGTGATCAAACGGTAAACTCATTGGAGACGACCATGACGGACAGCACCATCGAACTCGACCGGAGAAAGGCCGCAACGGACGCCGCGGCCGAGCACGCCTACTGGCGCGACAACTACACGGATCGGCCCTATGTCACCAAGGGGGCGACCTTCGACGAGTATGGCCCCGCCTATCGCTACGGCGTCGATAGCTATGCGCAATACGACAGCGACACGTTCGACCAGGCGGAGCCCAGGATGATGCGAGACTGGGAAACGGCCAAGGGCACGTCCAATCTGACGTGGGAGAACGCCAAGCACGCGGCCCGCGACGCCTGGCAGCGGGTCAGCGACTTCGTCGAGCGCGCGATCCCCGGCGATTCGGATCACGACGGGAAGTGACGCCCGTGCCGGCGTCGACGAAGGCCGCGTGACGGCACGTTGAGAGGTCGGAGGGAAGCGGTACCGCCGGTCCTGGACTCGATCGGCCGGGCACGGCTTGGTAAGATTTGCCCCACGCATTTCAAGGGCAAGCGTCCATGCATCTACTGTCTCCGGCCCACAGCGATTGGCCAGCCCTCGTGGCCGATGCCCGCCGCTGGCCGGCGATGCGCCACGTCGCCGAAGGACAGCCCGAGGAGGAGTTGCGGCTATTGCTGAAGGCGCCGGTCGCCATTGCCTGGTGGATCCAGACGTTCGCGCCGGAGCTTCTGCTGCGCGACCACCTTGACCTCGTGATCGTGGGCGTCCCGGGCGGGCCCAGCGCGGCCGACGACGGACGGCCGTACCAGCTCCTGCCGCTGCTGCTGGAGCGGCCCCGAATGACGGTGGATGCGACGGTCGTCCTGTGGGCCCCGGAGGCGACCTACTCTCCCCGGCCCGCCTATTCCACGTCCCACCTCTCGCTGGAAGCGCTGCCGGGCGCCGTCGCCCGCCCCGCGACGATCGTCGATGACTCGCTGTCGCAATTGCTGGAACGCCGGCAGGGCAAGGCGCCTGACTTGTGCCTGCTGATACATCCCGGTTTCGACGAGCGGATATCGCTGTGGGTGGGCCTGCGCGAGCTCCTTGCTTCAGGCGCTCACGTCGGATCTTTCGCGCGCAGCATGGAAAAAGTCGAGCGCGACGCCTGGCTGCTGCGGGCCCACGGCTACGACGTCGCGCCCGCGGCGCAGCAAAACCCGTGGTCGCGCTATCACCCGGAACTGCGCGGACATGGCTCGTGGGGCGCCGTGGGCTGGCGGGTCGATCCGCGCTCGCTTCCCCCGCGGGACTACGCGGTCGACGTGCCGCGCCTGCATCGGGCCTACGACGCGCAGCAGTTTCTCCAGCACGAATTCGAAGTCTGGAATCCGCTCCAGTTCATCGGCCGCGTGCAAACCTCCGACGGCGACACCGACCCCGATCCCGAGCGGTTCGTCGGCCTGCCTGACCACCACGCCATTTCGCTGCGGACCGGCGAGTTATGGGCCCTCGAACCCGACGAACGCGTCCGCGTGGACGACATCGTGCTGCCACCGGAGGTCATCGCAACGTATCCCGGCGAAGACGCGCCGGCGTTCGAGCGCCTGCTGTGGGCCGTCGATGTGTACCGGGACGAAGTGCGCCGGCGCGAGGCCGCCGCGCTGCAGGCGCGCAGTGCCGCCCAGGTCGAGCATTTCAGGACGTCGCTGTCGCTCGCGCTGAAAGGCACGCCGAGTCGCGAGGAAGTCGACGCCCTGACCGAGTACTATCGCGGCGGAGCGGCGCCCGGCGCAGTGTCCCCCGGAAGCGAATCGTTGTTCCGCGCGTTGCGAACCGGCGCCTGGGACGAGGCCGCCGCGAGGGTGGCTACTACGCCGTCGCTCGTGAACGCCGAAGACGAGGATGGCATGACGCCCCTGTTCCACGCGTTGCGTTCCCGCCACTACGAGCTCGCGCGCCGCTGGCTCGAGCGGGGTGCGGATCCCAACCACCTCGACCATGAGGGATTCGCGGTCATCCACGATCTCGCCAAGCGGGACGAGACCGAACCGGTGGACCTGCTGCAGCACTATGGCGCCGACCTCGACCGCGGCACGGGAATGGGCTTCACCCCTGCCCTGCTCGCATTGCGCTACGGCTGCTGGAATGTGCTCGCGTACCTGCTGAAGCAGCGCGTCGACCTGCGCCGATCCGCGATCGCGGGGACGTCGGTTTCGGATCAATACGAGCAAATCGACGGCCTGCCGCGTGCGTTGCGCTCCGTGATCGAGCAGCAGCTCGGCAAGCGGCGCGTCATTCCGCTCACCGTCATGCCTCCCGCTGTCGAGGCCCTTCCCCCCGTTTGATCGGCGCGGGAGTCCGGTTAAAATTCATGGGCCGGCCATGGCATGGCCAAAAAGGAGCGTCAGGGATGAACAGTAACCGTTGGCTCCGCATCTTCGTTCTCGCCGTATTCGGCTTTCTTTCGAGCGCCGCTTCCGGTCAGGCGCCCGATTCCCCGGACAGCCTGGTCAAGGTCAAGCCGCGGCAGATGGAAATGGCGTGGCTCCTGCCCGGCGCCGATTTCCGGCCGTACACCAAAGTGATCATCAGCCGGACCCAGGTTGCCTTCCGGAAAAACTGGATGAAGGACTACAACCTCAACTCCGGCGGCGTGGGCAATTGGGTGTCGCAGGACGACGCCAACAAGATCATGGCGGCCGCGCAAACCAACTTCGACGACGTCTTTGTCCAGGCATTCAAGAAGGCCGGGTACGAAGTGGTCACCGCCGCCGGACCCGACGTGCTGCGCGTGAATTCAGCCATCCTCGACCTCAACGTCAACGCGCCGCTGGGCGGCAGCACCGGGCAGATGTCGTGGATCATCACGGCAGGCGACGCCGCGCTCATCATCGAAGTCCGCGATACGATGACCAACGCATTGCTCGGGCGCGTCGCCGATCGGCGCGCCACGCAGGACCTGGGCCGGCAGCTCGCGAGCACAGCAACCAACATCTACGATTTTCGGCTGCTCTTCAATCTCTGGGCCGACATTTGCATCAAGGCGCTCGGCGAGTTGAAGAACGCGTCGCCAGTGCCCAAGGATCTCAAGGCGCTGCAGGCCATCTGAGCGGCGATCCGCTTGCACCAGAGCTCGGTCGGCCGGCCCGAAACAGGCGGCCTGTCCTGCGGCCGATGTGTGCGTTGTCGTACATTCAAGACATAGAGGTCTTGATACCCTGCGGGATGCCCCCTTCCGCCCGCGCATCGCCAGAAAGCTCCCTGCCGGGCATCGCCGTCACCGGCGAAGGCGACCACCTCGCGCTCGAGGGCGTCCTCGACATCAGGACCGTCGCGGCGGCGGAGACCGCGCTCGAGCCATTACAGGGCAAACGCAAGGGCGCCGCCCTCGACATCGGCAAGCTCAACGAACTCGACACGCCTGGCGCGCTGTTCCTGTGCGGGCTTCGCGCCAAGGGCGTGGAATTGACGGGCATCCGCGCCGAGCACAAGAGCCTATTCGAACTCATCTGCGGCCTGGAGCTCAAGCCGCTGCCGAAGCCGCCGACGGTCCCCCGCTGGCGCCAGTTCGTCATCGACGTCGGCAAGGCCGCGGACGACGTGTGGCGCGACACGGTCGACGTCATCACGTTCATCGGGCGCGCCGTGAGCGCAACCGGCCAGGCGCTGCTGCACCCGGGTTCGCTGTCGCTGCCTGCGATCTCGCGCCAGGTCGCGGAAACCGGCGTCAACGCGCTTCCCATCGTCGGCATCATGGCCGTCATGATCAGTGTGGTCATCGGCTATCAAGGCGTCGCCCAGTTGCGCCCCTATGGCGGCGAGGACTTCACGATCAACCTCGTCGCG
>JBDTLY010000197.1:0-6311 GCA_039934535.1 Casimicrobiaceae bacterium
GTCGCGACGGCGCAGGGAAGGACGACCTACGACTTCGCGTGCCGCGACGAAGACGTCGTGCGGATGGGCCGCGCGGATTTCCTCATCGAGGCGACGCGATACGAAGGCAAGCTCGAGGTCAGTTCACGCAAGGGCACCGGGCCCGAGATCGCGACGACGATGATGTGGACCGCGCGCCGCGTCGGGGAGTGCAAATAGTTCATTGAGAGTGGTGCTAGTCGCCGTTGTGCACCGAAGGGTCGGAGTACGACGGCGGCATCTGCGGGTGCGGAAAGCCGAACAGGCGCTCGCGGCGCGTCTGCGGACGGACGTGAAGATAGCGCTCGAGCTCGGTCAGCGCGCGGCGATAGACTTCGCGCTTGAATTCGATCACGGTTTCGAGCGGCACCCAGTAGACGTGCCAGCGCCAGGCGTCGAATTCCGGACGCTCGTTCGCGCGCAATTTGACGTCGGTGTCGCGGCCGACGAGCCTTAGCAGATACCAGATCTGCTTCTGCCCGCGGTAGCTTCCGCGCCACTCGCGCTTCACCCAGTGCTGCGGCACCTCGTAACGCAGCCAGTCACGCGTGCGACCCAGGATCCTGACATGAGGCGGTTGGAGGCCGACTTCCTCGTGCAGCTCCCGGTACATCGCCTGCTCGGGCGTTTCACCGGGATTGATGCCGCCTTGCGGAAATTGCCACGAATGTTCCCGTATCCGTTTGCCCCAGAAGACCTGATTCTTCGCATTGACGACGACGATGGCTACGTTCGGGCGATAACCGTCGCGGTCCAGCATCGCGGTCACCCCGAAAATTTGGTTGACCCGATTGTTCCATAGATCGGGGCCGTTGGATAGCCAACACGGCGCCAGACGGTCCCCCACTTACGCGGGCGCCCGCTCCGTCGGCACCGCCGCCAGCGTGAGCTTGCGGTCCCGGCGCAACACAACCAGGGACAGCTCGCGGCCGATGGCCTCGGCGCCGAGCGCACGCTGCAGGTCGTCGACGCTTGCGATCGCCATTTCGTCGACCTCCACGATGACGTCGCCGCGCTCGATTCCGGCGGCCGTCGCGGGCGACTTCCGCTCCACCGACTGGATGCGCACGCCGGTCTCGCGCGCGAGATCGAAGTGACGAACGAACCGGCGCGGCAGCGGCACCGTCTCGCCACCGACGCCGAGCCACGCGCGCCGCACGCGTCCGTCGCGAATGAGCGACATCGCCACGCGCTCCGCCGTGGACGCGGCGATCGCGAAACAGATGCCCTGCGCCGGCAGGATGACCGCGGTGTTGACGCCGATCACTTCGCCGCGCGCGCTGACCAGCGGGCCGCCCGAGTTGCCGGGATTGAGCGCGGCGTCGGTTTGCAGCACGTTGTCGAGCAGGCGGCCGGTTTGCGCACGCATCGAACGGCCGAGCGCGCTCACGATCCCCGCGGTCACCGTGTGCTGGAAGCCATAGGGACTGCCGATCGCGATGGCGATCTGGCCGACGGCGACGCGCGCTGAATCGCCGAGCCGGCACCACGCGAGATCCGACGCCGCGACTTTGAGGAGCGCGAGATCGGAGTCCGGGTCGTCGCCGACGATTTCCGCCGACGCATGACGCCCGTCCGCCAGCACGACCTCGATCGCTTCGGCGCCGCCGGCCACGTGGCTGTTGGTGAGCAGGTAGCCATCTGGCGTAATGAGAAAACCGGAGCCGGCGCCTTCGGATCGCGGCCCCTTGCCGCCGCGCCGGCGTCGAACGCCGACATGTGCTACGGCGGGTGCGACACGGGCAACCGCCGCCGTCACCGCCGCCGAGTAGGCGTCATGGAGCTCGGCGTCGGAGGGTGGCGCCGAAGGCGGCGCCGGCTGATCGAGGGGCATGTCCGCGAACATGGCGTCGACCGCAAGGAATTCAAGCGATGCGCGCGTCGCGCCCGCGACGGGCTTTACCGTGATGGGCGTACCATCGAGCCGGATATTGCCGGAGCAGCGCACATGCGAGGAACCCCGTCGTGACGAAGGAGAAGACCGAGGGCGAGCGCTTCTGCGTCTACGATCGCGCGGCGATCGAGTCCGTGCTCGACCGGATGGCCGTCGAGGCCGCTGCGCTCCTGCGCGGCGCCGAAGATCCGCTCCTGCTTGGCATCCTGCGCCGCGGTGCGCCGCTCGCGGAGAGGGTGCAGGCGCGGCTCCGCGCGCAATTCGCGATGGAGATTCCGCGGTATGAGCTGAAGTTGAAACGCTACGCGGACGACCTCGGGCTGCTGCACCCGGACACGCAGCTGACCGAAAACGCCGAGTTCGCCGCGCGCGATCTCTCGCGCGCAACCGTTCTCATCGTCGACGACGTGCTCTATCGCGGGCACTCGCTCGCGCGAGCCGTCGAATATCTGGCGCATAGGCACGCCGATGTCGTCCGGGCCGCGGTCCTCGCCGACCGCTGCGTCGCGCAGCTCCCGGTGCACGCCGACATCGTGGGCATCCGCCTGCAGGCGGCGCCCGACGATATCGTCGAGTGCAACGTTCCCCCCTACGAGGAAGATCTGCGCATCGAGCTTCTGCGCCCGCGCTAACGAGGCGCGGTCACTTGGACGGATGCTTCTCCACGTGACCGCCGAACTGGAATCGCATCGCGGAAAGCAGCTTGTTCTGGAAGGCGGCTTCGCCGCGTGAGGAGAAGCGCGCGGCGAGCGCGGCCGTCAGCACGGGCACCGGCACGCCTTCGTCGATCGCCGCCTGGATCGTCCAGCGCCCTTCGCCGGAATCCGCCACGCGCCCGGCGAAATTCGCGAGCGTGGCGTCCTCGGCCAGCGACGCCGCCGTGAGGTCGAGCAGCCACGACGAGATCACGCTGCCGCGCCGCCAGAGCTCGGCAATGTCGGCCAGTTCGAATTCGTAGCGATAGTGCTCGGGATCGCGCAGCGGCGTGGTCTCGGCATCGATCGCGCGCGTCGCGGAACCCACGTTGGCGCCGCGCAGCACGCTCATTCCCTCTGCGTACGCCGCCATGATTCCGTATTCGATGCCGTTGTGCACCATCTTCACGAAATGGCCGGCGCCGCTCGGCCCGCAGTGCAGGTACCCGCGTTCGGCCGTGCCGCCGTGGTTTCTTCGATTCGCCGTGGGCGCAACCGCGGCAGGACCGGGCGCCAGCGCCGCAAAGAGCGGATCGAGATGGCTCACGGCGTCCTGCGGGCCGCCGATCATGAGGCAGTAACCGCGTTCGAGGCCCCAGACGCCACCGGACGTGCCCACGTCGAGGTAGCGGATGCCCTTCGCGCCGAGATCGCGCGCGCGCCGGATGTCGTCCGTGTAATGCGAGTTGCCGCCGTCGATGAGCGTGTCGCCGGGTTCCAGGTGCGGCAGGATTTCGTCGATCGTCGCGTCCACGGCGCCGGCGGGAACCATGAGCCAGACCGCGCGCGGCTTGGCGAGCTTGCCCGCCAGATCGGCGAAAGACGCGGCCGCAATGGCGCCCTCCTTCGCGAGCTCCGTCACGGCCTGGGGCGAACGGTTGAACACGACGCATGCGTGTCCACCCGCAAGCAAACGGCGCACCATGTTTGCGCCCATCCGGCCAAGTCCGATCATTCCGAGCTGCATGTTGAGATCTCTCCGCTGAGGTCCGCAATCGAAGGCGAATGGTACGACAGGCCGCGCCGGGCAACAAAAAGGGATGTTTGCTACGATGCGCTCTGTTCCGCGCCGTGGGCGCGTCCAGGTCCCCGCATGAGTGATGCCTCGTCGATCGTTGCGCTGCTGCGCGATCTCGTCGCCGTGCCGAGCCGCGGCGGCGTCGACGCTTATATGCCGGTCATTGGCGTCGTCGAGCGATGGCTCGCCGCGTCGGGCATTGCCGCCCGGCGCCTGACGAACTCGGAAGGTCAAGTCGTCGCGCTCGTTGCGACCTTCGGCCCCGCGGCAGCACGTTCGCATCTCGCGTTGAACGCGACGCTCGACACCGCCGGCTTCGGCGACGTCGGACGCTGGAGCGTGCCGCCGACGTCGGCTGAAACGCGCGATGGCTGGCTTTACGGGCGCGGCGCCGCCGACAGCAAGGCCGGCGTCGCGATCTTTTGTCACCTCGCACGCGACCTTCTGGCCGAGCGCCAGCGGATGACCGGCGCGTTGACGATGCTCTTCGACGTCGACGAGCACACCGGCGGTTTCGCGGGCGTGCGGCAGTACATTGCGGACACGCCGGCCGCAGCGCGGCCGACGGCAGTCTATATCGGTTACCCCGGCAACGACCGCATCGTCGTCGGCGGCCGCGGATTCGAGCGCGCCATCATCGTCGTGTCGGGCCGCGCAGCCCATTCCGGCGCGTCGCGCGAGCGAGGAAGCAATGCGGTGCTCCGCGCCGCGCACCTTGCTGAGCGACTGACGGCGCTCGCCCTGCCCGCGGGCGACGCCGCATCGTTTCCGCTGCCGCCGCAGTTGACGGTTACGGCGATGCATGGCGGCGACGGCTTTTCGATGGTACCCGACGCCTGCGCGCTGAATGTCGACGTCCGGCTGACGACGGCCTTCGACGCGCCGCGTGCACGCGAGACGGTCGCGGCGGCGGTAGCCGCGTTCGACGCAGCATCGCCGGATGAGCTTTCCACGCAGGTCCAGTGGAGCGCGGGCTGGCCGGCCTTTCGTATCGCCGACGATCATCCCGCGGTTCGCGCGCTTGTCGCCGCAGCCACCGAGACTTTCGGCCGACGCATCGAAGCCGCGGTCGCCGGGCCGTCCAATGTCGGCAACTATTTCGCGACGCTCGGGATTCCCGCGGTCAGCGGCTTCGGCGTCACCTATCGCAGCATTCACGCCCCGGACGAATGCATGGAACTCGCGTCGATCGACCCCGTGTACCAAGCCTACCGACAGGCGCTTCGCGGCCTGCTCGGCATCGCATAGCCCCGGCCCCACGCATGCAGCCCGCCGCAACCGCGCACACCCGCCTCCATCGCGACGAGGAACTGCGCCTCGCGCTGGTGATGAACGGAGGCGTGAGCCTCGCGGTGTGGATGGGCGGCGTCGCGCTCGAGATCAACCGGCTGATCGGCGAGACGCATCCTGTCTATGAAGGACTCCTCGCACTGACGCGCACGCGCGCCCGCGTCGACGTCATCAGCGGCGCGAGCGCGGGCGGCATCAACGGCGCGGCGCTGGCGATGGGGTATGTCTACGACACGAGCCTCTACAGCCTGCGCGACGTGTGGCTGGGGACCGGCTCGCTCGACTTGCTGCTGCGCAATCCCGCCGAGAGCGATCCGCCGTCGTTACTCGATGGCGATGACGTCTTCAAGAAGGCGCTCGAGCGCGCGTTCGCCGACTTGGCCGATGGCCGGAACGTTCCGGGCGGCTCGGCGCAGGAAATGCCGGTCGACCTGTCGCTTGCCGCCACCCGGCTGACCGGTGAGCGGCGCTTCCTGCTCGACGACCTGGGTTCAGTCATCGAAGACCTCGTCCATCGAACGCGGTTTCATTTCGACCGTTCCGCCACGCCGGATCCGTTCGACAAACCGTCGGAGCTCGCCAAGAAGCTTGCCAAAGCCGCCCGGACAAGCGCGTCGTTTCCAGTCGCCTTCGAGCCGTCGCTTTGCATGCCGGACGAATTCGAATGGACGATAGAGCCGACCGACCCACAGTACCTGATCGACGGCGGGGTGCTGGACAACAAGCCGATCGACCATGCGCTCGCGGCAATATCCCGTATGACCGCCTACGGCAACGTCCGCCGCGTGCTCGCGTACATCGTCCCCGACCCGTCGGTGTCCGCCAAGGAACAAGACGTCCCGCGCGCCGGGGATGACCGGAACGCGCCGCCGCCGATGCCTTCGCTGGGTGCGGTCGCCGTCGCGAGCCTGGTCACGATTCCGTCGGCGCAGTCGATTTCCACGCAACTCGACGCCATCCAGGACCGGAATACGCAACTCACCAAGCGCCGGCACACGCTGTCGAATCTTGTGGCGACCACGCCGCCCGAGGAATTGCGCCGGCTTTCGCGAGGGCTCTTCGACGCGTATCGGCATCGGCGCATCGACGGGCTGATCGACTTCCTGATCGACCAGCTCGATGCCGTGGCCCGGAAGACGGGCACCAGCGCATTGCTTGGCCGCAACACGCGCCAGTGGTTGCGCGCGCTGTGGAAACAGCTGCCTACGGAATCGCCATGGCACGGCTACATACCCGCCGCTTACCAGGACCTCGAGACCGCTCTCGCGCAACCGGGTCGCTGGGAGTTCGGGCTCTACGCGATCGAGTTCATGGTCACGGTCATGTTCGACCTGTTGCGCCGGACACAGCGCCTGCAGCACCTGATCGACGGTACCGCGCCCGTCGTGGCATCGGC
>JBDTLY010000198.1:0-6295 GCA_039934535.1 Casimicrobiaceae bacterium
CGGGAACGCGGCGCGCAGGTTCGCGAGGCACGAGCGGATGCGCTCCGGATGCGCGACGGGACTCGCGATGTGGAGCGTCATCGCGCCGACGGGCTTCAGGCGCACGGCGCAAGCGCGATAGAAATCCGGCGTGTACAGCGATTCCGACGGGCCGCCGGGATCGGTGAGGTCGAGGACGATGAGATCGTACTGCTCCTCGGCCTCGTGGACGTAGTTGAACCCGTCCCCGATCTTGAGGGTGAGGCGGCCGTCGTCGAGCGCGCCCTTGTGCACCGTCTGCAGGTACTTGCGCGCAATGTCGATCACGGCGAGGTCGAGCTCGCACAGCACGACCGACTTGATCGACGGATGCTTCAGGATCTCCTCGGCGGAGCCGCCGTCGCCGCCGCCGATGATGAGCGCGCGCTCGGGGCTCGGATGCGTCAGCGCCGCCATGTGGACCAGGTTCTCGTGATAGAAGAACTCGTCCATCTCCGAGGTCATGAAGTGGCCATCGAGGCGGAACAGCTTGCCGAAATGCGCCGTGTCGTGCACCTCGACGGCCTGGTGCGGCGAGCGGAATTTTTCGTACTGGCGGGTCGAGCGGATGAAGAATCCCCACGCTTCCGTCAGGTATTCGGTCATCAGGCCCGGGGCGAGGTCCCCGCCGCCTATCCCATCGGCCGGCGGATTCCCCGTTTCGTCAGTCATCCGTCCCGCCGCGATGGATCGAGTGAAAACGCGTGCGCGCGGGCTTCAGCGCTGCTTCCAGCGCGCGGAACAGCAGTTCCGCCTTCGCGGTGTTGTCGGTGGCGAGATTGCACACGTAGACGTCTACGGTGACAAAACCGTGCTCGGGCCAGGTGTGGATCGCGAGATGCGACTCGGCGAGCAGCACGGTGCCGGTGACGCCCTGCGGCGAGAATTGATGGAACGCGTCGCCGACGGCGGTGAGGCCGGACGACGCGGTGGCTTCGAGGCAGAGTGCGCGCAGTGCGTCGGCGCGCGTCAACGCGGGCGTGTCGGCGGGGCACCCATACCATTCGCCCAACAGATGGATACCGTCCATCAGCCGTCCCCTGTCAAGAAAAAAGCCCCTTCGGCCTCGTTACCGGCGAAAGGGCATGTGTGCCATCAAAAAACCGTCGACCCTTAATGGGATTGCAATTATTGCACAGACGGGCGCCTGGCGCGATAGAATTTAGGGTTTTCGCGCGGGGTTTTGTGACACGGGGCCTCCGCAACCCCCTTCCTTCACCGACCGTTCCCATGACCGCCGCCGCATCCGCCGCCGTTACCGATCACGAACTCGCCAACGCGCTTCGCGCGCTCGCGATGGATGCGGTCGAGACCGCCAAATCCGGTCATCCGGGAATGCCGATGGGCATGGCCGAGATCGCGCTCGCGCTATGGCGGGGTCATCTGCGCCATCACCCGGCGCATCCTGCCTGGCCCGATCGCGACCGCTTCGTGCTGTCGAACGGCCACGGCTCGATGCTGCTCTACGGCCTGCTGCATCTGACGGGCTACGACCTGCCGATCGAAGAGCTCAAGCGCTTTCGCCAATTGCATTCGAAGACGCCGGGGCACCCGGAGCATGGCCTCACGCCCGGCGTCGAGACGACGACGGGGCCGCTGGGACAGGGACTCGCGAATGCGGTCGGGATGGCGCTCGCGGAATGGCTCCTCGCTCGCGAGTTCAACCGCCCGGGGCACGCCATCGTCGATCATCACACCTACGTCTTCGTCGGCGACGGCTGCCTGATGGAGGGCATCTCGCACGAGGCGTCGTCGCTGGCCGGCACGTGGGGGCTCGGCAAGCTGATCGTGCTCTACGACGACAACGGCATCTCGATCGACGGCGAGACCAAGGGCTGGTTCACCGACGACACGCCGCAACGATTCGCCGCCTACGGCTGGCGCGTGCATCCGGCCATCGACGGCCACGATGCCGCCGCCGTCGACGCGGCCATCGTCGCCGCCAACGCCGACGGCGCGCAGCACGGCCGCCCGCAGCTCCTCTGCTGCCGCACGGTCATCGGCAAGGGCGCGCCGAACAAGGCCGGAACCGCCGACGTCCACGGCGCGGCGCTGGGAGAGAAGGAAGTCGCGGCAGCGCGCGTGGCGCTCGGCTGGACGCATCCGCCATTCGTGATTCCGGAAGCGGTGAGCGCGGCGTGGAGCGCGCGGGCGCGCGGCGCGGGTTTCGAGCAGGCGTGGTCGGAGCACTTCGCCGCCTATCGGTCGGCGCATCCGGAACTCGCCGCCGAATTCAGCCGCCGGATGGGCGGCGAACTGCCCGCGCGCTGGAAGGAGACCGCCGCAGCCGTTGTCGACGCCGCCGCCGCGAAGGGCGAAAGTGTGGCGACGCGCAAGGCATCGCAGCAGACACTCGAGGCGCTCGCGCCGTCAATGCCTGAACTCTTGGGCGGCTCGGCCGACCTCACGGGCTCGGTGTTCACGAATTGGTCGGGCAGCAGGCCCATCGGTCGCGGCCAGCCCGGCAACTACGTGCATTTCGGCGTGCGCGAGTTCGCGATGAGCGCGATCGCGAACGGCCTCGCGCTGCACGGCGGCGTGATCCCCTATGTCGGGACGTTCCTCACGTTCTCCGACTATGCGCGCAACGCGGTGCGCATGGCGGCGCTCATGAAGCTGCGCTCGATCTTCGTCTACACGCACGATTCGATCGGCCTCGGCGAAGACGGCCCGACGCACCAGGCGGTCGAGCACACGGCGAGCCTGCGCCTCATTCCCGGCCTCGACGTCTGGCGGCCCTGCGACACGACCGAGACCGCCGCCGCCTGGGTCGCCGCGATCGAGCGCGCGCACGGCCCGACGGCGCTGATCCTCACACGGCAAAACGTTCCGTTCCAACCGCGTGACGCGGCGCAATGCGCCGACATCCGCCGCGGCGGTTACGTGCTGGCCGACTGGGGTCCGCAGGATGGCCGGCGCGTCGTCATCATCGCGACCGGATCGGAAGCGGCGCTTGCGATGGGCGCCCGCGCGGCGCTTGTGAACGACGGCATCGACGCGCGCGTCGTCTCGATTCCGTGCACGAGCCTCTTCGAGCGTCAGGACAGCGCGTATCGGACAAGCGTGCTGCCGCCCGGCATCCCGCGCGTCGCCGTGGAGGCCGGCGTGACAGCCGGTTGGCGAGCGTATGTCGGCGCCGCCGACGATCCCCGCGCCGCGGTGATCGGCATCGACACTTTCGGCGAGTCGGCGCCCGCCGGCGTGCTGTTCAAGCACTTCGGGTTCACCGTCGACGCAGTGGCCGCGGCGGCGAAGCGCGTAGCCGCGGCATGATCGATTCGCGGGTTCAATGAACGAGCCGATCATCCGCCCCGCCGGCCCGGACAATGCGCGAGCGATCGCGCAGGTTCGCGTCGACTCGTGGCGCACGACGTACAAGGGCATGATCCCGGACGCGTACCTGGCGTCGATGAGCATCGACGACAGTGCGGCGTTGTGGCTGCGCGTGCTCACCGCGGCGTCCCGCAAGGCAAGCGTCTTTGTCGCCGCCAACGGCGCGGATGTCGTCGGATTCGCGGGCGGCAACCTGCTGCCGGAGCCCAAGCACGGCCTCGACGCCGAACTGACCGCGATCTACCTCCGCCGCGACAGCCAGCGCGCCGGGATCGGCGAGCAGCTCGTCGCCGCGGTCGTCGCCGCGCAACGTGCGCAGGGCGCGACGGGTATGTTGACGTGGGTCATCGCCGGCAACCGGGGAGCGCGCGCATTCTACGAGGGCCTCGGCGCGGAACTGCTGGTCGAGCAGCCGTTCCAATGGGACGGCATGGACCTGGTCGAGGCGGGGTATGGCTGGCGCGACCTCGAGGCGCTTGGCGACGCATTGTCCGGACCGGCGGAAATCATTCGGGAACCAGAAGCAAAAGCGCATTCGGGAGAAAAGGCATGACCATCAAAGTAGGCATCAACGGCTTCGGCCGCATCGGCCGCATGGTGCTCCGCGCAGCGGTGCGCGATTTTCCGGACATCGAGGTTGTCGGCATCAACGACCTGCTCGAGCCCGATTACCTCGCGTACATGCTCGGTTACGACTCCGTGCACGGGCGGTTCAAGGGCACGCTCGCGGTCGACGGCAGCACGCTCGTGGTGAACGGCAAGAAGATCCGGCTCACGGCCGCGAAGGATCCGGCGGAACTCAAATGGGGCGACCTCGGCGTCGACGTCGTGGTCGAGTCGACGGGCCTCTTCCTGACCAAGGATACCGCGGAGAAGCACCTTGCCGCGGGCGCGAAGAAGGTCATCATGTCGGCGCCGTCGAAGGACGATACGCCGATGTTCGTCTTCGGCGTCAACGACGGCAAGTATGCCGGCGAGGCGATCATCTCCAATGCCTCGTGCACGACCAACTGCCTCGCGCCCGTCGCGAAGGTGCTGCACGACACGTGGGGCATCAAGCGCGGACTGATGACCACGGTGCACGCCGCGACCGCCACGCAGAAGACCGTCGATGGCCCTTCGAACAAGGACTGGCGCGGCGGCCGCGGCATCCTCGAGAACATCATCCCGTCGTCGACGGGCGCGGCCAAGGCCGTGGGCAAGGTGATTCCCGAGCTCAACAAGAAGCTCACCGGCATGTCGTTCCGCGTGCCGACCTCCGATGTGTCCGTCGTCGACCTCACCGTCGAGCTGTCGAAGCCGGCGACCTACAAGGAGATCTGCGCCGCGATGAAGGCAGCCTCCGAGGGCGCGATGAAGGGCGTGCTGGGCTACACCGAGGACAAGGTCGTCGCGACCGACTTCCGGGGCGAGAGCTGCACGTCGGTGTTCGACGCCGATGCCGGCATCGCGCTCGACGACACGTTCATCAAGGTCATCGCCTGGTACGACAACGAGTGGGGTTACTCGTGCAAGGTGCTGGAGATGGTCCGCGTGATGGCGCGCCGCTGACGCGTCGCGCCGCCCGTTCACACAGCGCGTCTGCAAATGACCAATCCCTTCACCGCCCACCCCGCCTCCGTCGGCGAGACCTACGTCCAGCATCTGCGGTTCGCGCTGCGGTTCGGCGCGAGCATGACGCTGGGCGGCATCGCGGCGATCGTCCACGCCATTTTCCCGTTCCTGTTCCAGACGACCGCGAGCCGCATCAACGATGCGCTGGTCGTGATGCGCGCCGCCTCGCGCGGGCGGACGGCCCGCGTCGTGGATTCCGTCACGATGCTGCCGCTCGACTACGAGATCTGACGACGATGGCGTTCCTGCGACTCCGCGACGTCGACGTGAAGGGCAAGCGCGTCTTCATCCGGGCCGATTTCAACGTGCCGCAGGACGACCACGGCGCGATCACCGACGACACGCGGATTCGCGCGGCATTGCCGGGCATCCGCGACTGCCTCGCGCGGGGCGCTGCCGTCATGGTGACCTCGCATCTCGGCCGCCCCACCGAGGGCGCGTGGAACGCCGCGGATTCGCTTGCGCCCATCGCGGAGCGGCTTTGCGAATTGCTCGCGATGCCGGTCCCGCTCGTCCGCGACTGGACCGACGGCGGCGCGTGGCACAACGCTCTCGCCCCCGGACAGGTCGTGCTGCTCGAGAACTGCCGCTTCAACGCGGGCGAAAAGAAGGACGACGACGCGCTGGCGCGGAAGATGGCGAAGCTCTGCGACATCTACGTCAACGACGCGTTCGGAAGCGCGCATCGCGCCGAAGCGACGACGCACGGGATTGCAAAACACGCCGCGGTCGCGTGCGCGGGCCCGTTGATGGCGGCGGAGCTCGACGCGCTCGGCAAGGCGCTCGCTCACCCCGCGCGGCCGCTCGTCGCCATCGTCGCGGGCTCGAAGGTGTCGACCAAGCTCACCGTGCTGAAGGCGCTCGCGGCGAAAGTCGACGTGCTGATCGTCGGCGGCGGCATCGCCAACACGTTCATCCTCGCGGCGCACGGCCACGTCGGCAAGTCGCTGGTCGAGGCGGCGCTCGTGCCCGAAGCCCAAGCCATACTCGACGCCTTTCCGGGCAAGGTCCCGATTCCGGTCGACGCGGTGTGCGCGAAGGAGTTCGCGGCCACCGCGACGCCGACGCTGAAGGCGGTCGAGAGCATCGAGCCCGACGACATGATCCTCGACCTCGGGCCGTCGACGATGGCCGTGCTGAAGCTGATCGTCGCGAAGGCCGGAACGATCGTGTGGAACGGCCCGGTCGGCGTGTTCGAATTCGATGCATTCGCCGCCGGCACCCGCGCGCTGGCCGAGGCCATCGCCGCGTCCGGTGCCTTCTCGATCGCCGGCGGCGGCGACACGATCGCCGCAATCAACAAATTCGGCGTCGCCGACAGGATTTCATA
>JBDTLY010000199.1:0-6282 GCA_039934535.1 Casimicrobiaceae bacterium
AGTCGAGACGAGCCTGGAAGGCATTATCTCGACCATCAACAACACGATCGCGTTCATCGATCAGGTGTACATTCCCGACCTGCTGGCGATCGCCTCCTTCTACAAGGATTGGGCGCAGTGGGGAGGCGGGCTCTCGGGCACGAACGTGATGTCGTATGGTGATTTTCCCGATATCGCAAACGATTACGGCAGCTCGAGCCTGCTGATGCCGTCAGGCGTGATCCTCGGCGGCGACCTGAAAAAGGTCATGGACGTCGATCTCAAGGCGCCCGATCAGGTGCAGGAATGGGTGTCGCACTCCTGGTACAAGCAGGGTGACGAGAGCAAGGGATTGCATCCGTTCGACGGCGTCACCGACCCCGATTTCGTTCTCGGCGCCGGCACCAAGGGGACGCGCACCAACATCGAGAACCTGGACGAAAGCGCCAAGTACTCGTGGGTGAAATCGCCCCGCTGGAAGGGCAACGCGGTCGAGGTCGGTCCTCTGGCGCGCTATATCGTCGCGTATGCCCGCGGGCACAAGGAGATCACCGAGCAGGTGAACATGGTGTTGAAGACGCTCGACGTTCCGGTCACGGCGCTGTTCAGCACGCTCGGCCGCACCGCGGCAAGGGGCCTCGAGGCATCGTGGGCGGCGCACAAGATGCGCTATTTCTTCGACCAGCTCATGGCCAATCTCAAGGCGGGCGACTTCGCCACCGCGAACGTGGACAAGTGGGAGCCCTCGACATGGGCGTCCGAGGCCAGAGGTGTCGCGGGTGTCGAGGCGCCGCGGGGCGCGCTGGCGCACTGGGTGAAGATCAAGAACACGCGGATCGAGAGCTACCAGTGCGTCGTGCCGACCACCTGGAACGCCGGCCCGCGCGACGCCAGGAACCAGATCGGCGCCTATGAAGCCGCGTTGCTCAACACGCCGATGGTGAACCCGGCACAGCCGCTCGAGATCCTGCGCACGATCCACAGCTTTGACCCTTGCCTTGCGTGCGCGACGCATGTGATGTCGCCGGAAGGCGAGGAGCTCGTCGCGGTTACGGTGCGGTGATCACGAGGGAGTCAGCGATGAAGATCAATCCCGTAACCGGACAGGTGCTGTCGGGTCCGCTGGAGCCGGTGTACGTGTACGAAGCCCCGGTGCGCCTGTGGCACTGGGTGATGGTCGTGGCGATGATTTTCCTCGCCGGAACGGGCTACCTGATCGGCAGCCCGCCGCCGGCGATCGGCGGCGAGGCGGCGTTCAGCTACTTCTTCGGCTACATACGGATGATCCACTTCATCGCCGCGATGGTGTTTATCGTGATGTTCCTCGTTCGTGTCTACTGGGCGTTCGCCGGCAATCACCATGCGCGGTCGATCTTCGTTCCCCCCGTATGGAACGGCAGCTGGTGGCGGGGACTCTTCGGCCAGATGAAGTACTACCTGTTCATGCAGCGGGAGTCGGACCTCTGGACGGGCCACAACCCGCTCGCGCAGATCGCCATGTTCTCGATGTACACGCTCGGCGCAATCTTCATCATCGTCACCGGGCTCGCGCTGTACAGCGAGCAATGGGGTTGGGGAACCGCCTGGATGAACGCTTTCGGCTGGGTGTTCGTGCTGTTCGGCGATCCGCAGCAGGTGCGCACGCTGCATCATCTTGCGATGTGGTGGTTGCTGCTCTTCTCGCTGATTCACGTCTACATGGTGTTCTGCGAGGACATCATGAGCGGCGAAACGGTGATCGGCACAATGATCAGCGGCATCCGCTTCTGGAAGAACGAGCCGCGCGCCTGACGGGCGCCCGGACGGCGATGCTGCCCCGGATGGAGCCGAGCCGCCTGCGGCGCGTGCCGGCCGGGCTGCCGACGCCGCGTGCGCGCAAGCCGCCGCACCCGGGCGATTTCCTCGAATCGCGGTTCCTGAAACCGCTCGCGATCAGCCAGACGGAGCTCGCGGAGGCGCTTGGCGTTTCGCGCCGGCGCGTCAACGAGCTCGTCAACGGCCGCCGCGCGATAACGCCGGACTCCGCCGTGCGCCTTGCGCTGTACTTCGGCAACGAGCCGTCATTCTGGCTGCATCTGCAGGTCGCGTGGGACATGCACGCGGCGATTCGGCGGCTGCGCTCGCTCGGCGCCCGCCGATAGCATCCGCAGCGCGCCAAACCTTGCTCCGCCCGCCGCGACCCGTGGCGGCGGCGGCGCAACCGTTGACCTAACGCAAGGCGCCGCGCGCCGATGCGATTAATCTTCTTTGTGTTACACCTGACGTTACACCTAGGCGGATGAATCGTCGCTGCGAAGTTCTGGTGCTCGGAATTGGCAACGTGCTCTGGGCCGATGAAGGTTTCGGCGTGCGCGCCGTCGAGGCGTTGCACGCCGCGTTCGTTTTTCCGGCGGGCGTATTGCTGCAGGACGGCGGCACGCTCGGCCTCGCGCTTTACGACGCGGTGTCGACGGCGCGGCGCGTGCTGGTCCTCGACGCGATCGACTACCGGCTGCCGGGCGGCACTTTGCGCGTGCTGCGCGGCGACGAGGTGCCGGCGTGGGGCCGGGCGAAGATCTCGCCGCACCAGACCGGGTTCAATGACGTCCTCGCGCTCGCGCAGTTGAATGCCTGCGCGCCGCAGACGATCGTCGCCATTGGCGTCCAGCCGGTTGAACTAAATGATTTCGGGGGCAGCCTGACGGATCCTGTAAGGGCGCGTCTCGCCGAGACCGTCGACCTTGCCGCGCACGAGCTCGCGACGTGGGGTTATCCGGGGGTGCCGCGGCGGCCGGGTGAACCTTTCGAGCCGCTCAATGCGACGTCACTCGCGCTGGAGGCCTATGAGTCCGGGCGCCCCTCGCGCGCCGAAGCCTGCCGCATCGGCGACCCCCGCGTGCTGGCCGAACGCGTGCCCAACGAGCGCTGAGAATGTGCATCGGCATTCCAATGCAAGTCCTGACCACCGGCGAGTACTTTGCGGTCTGCGCGGGGCGCGGGGAACGCCAGCGGCTCGACGTCAGGCTCATCGGACCCGCGCCGCCGGACACTTGGGTGCTCGCGTTTCAGGGGACCGCGGTGCGCATTCTCTCGGCCGTTGAAGCGGCGCAGACGAACGCCGCCCTCGATGCGCTCGACGCACTGCGGTCGGGCACGGGTGACATCGATGCCCATTTCGCGGACCTCGTGGGGCGTGAACCGCAATTGCCGGACCATCTCAAGGAGAACCGCTGATGGCCATACCAATGCCGCTTGCCGCGGGCGCGGACCCGATGGCATACCCGCTGATCGCGCAGTTGTTCGCCAAGCACGGCTATGTCAGCCTGGATGCCGGAAACTTCGACGAATTTGCCGGACGGCCCGGCCGCACGCTGCTCATGTTTCTCGAGGATCCCGTCCGCTTCAAGGAGACCCTCGACCTCGTCGTGATCGTGCCCGAGATCGCGCGCGCGTTCGCTCCGCGCCTTGCGGTCGGCGTGCTGCTTCCAGAGGCGGCGCGTGCGTTCGCGTCGCGCTACGCTTTCAGGCGCTGGCCGGCCTTCGTGATTCTGGCCGATGGCCACTATGTCGGCGCCGTCGATGGCCTGCGCAACTGGGACGAATACCTTGTCGAGGTGGCGGCGCTGCTCGAACGCGCGCCCGCGCGACCACCGACGATCGGCATCCCCGTCCGGGGCGACGGCGAAGGCGCGGGAAGCTGCCATGCATAATTACAATCGTCGGGAGGCACCATGAGGGATTTCCCGCTGCCGGTTCGCGTCGCGGGTCCCGGCTCGCAGCCGGAAGACGAGGAACCGCTCCAGTATCTCGACATGCCGCGCGAGATGAACATGTTCGAGATGCCGCAGGTGCCGGACGATGCGGACGCGGTCGCGCTTGCCGTTGCGCGCGACGTGCTGGCCGGCTATCTGAAGGAGCTGGCGCAATGGGACCCGGTCGCCGGCGGCGACGGACCGCGAATCGAACTCGCGCCGATGCCGGCGGATGCGCTCACGGTGCTGAACCAGGTCCTCGGCGAAGGCGAGGTTTCGATCCGGATCAGCGGGCCTTCGCAGTACCGGATCCAGGAAAGCGTGTTTACCGGAATCTGGCGCGTCGTCGGTCTCGACGGTGACGGCAGAACCGCGACGGACGGACTCGAGGCGGCAGCGCTGCCTCGCGTCGCCATCGCTGCCGCGCGCGCTGCCGCTTCGGAGCGCTTGCCCGACGTCGCACTGCCTCCCGGCGCGATGAACTCGCCGGCGCTGCTCGCCGAGATCGCGAGTCAGCTCGAGGCGCGCAAGCCGGGCGACCGCGCGCACGTCATCAACCTGACGCTGTTCCCGATGGCGCCCGAGGACCACCAGGTGCTCGAGGCGGCGCTGCCGGTGGGTCCCGTCGCCATCATGTCGCGCGGCTTCGGCAACTGCCGGGTCACCTCGACCGGCGCACGCGACGTCTGGCGCGTCCAGTATTTCAACAATATGAACACGCTGATTCTCGACACGATTGAAATTGTCGACTTGCCGGAGGTCACGGCTGCGGCCGCGGAGGACCTCGAGGACAGCCGGGTCCGCATGGCCGAACTGATCGAGTGGATGAGCGAATCCGTGGCCGAGGCGACTCCCTAGCCATGGGGACGTTCGAAAGCTTCGGTGACGCGGGCAAGGTCGGGCCGGCAACGCGCATGGAATGCAAGGTGTGCTGGTACGTCTACGATCCAGCGGAGGGCGATCTCGTTTGGCAGATTCCGGCGAGCACGCCGTTCGCGCAGCTGCCGCCGCATTGGACCTGTCCGAACTGCTCGGCGACGCTGGAGCAATTCCTGGTGCTGCCCGATGGATGACGTCGCGCCGCTGCTACCCGACCCGTCGCCGCGCCTGGAAGCGGCGTTCCGCGCGGTCGCGACCCGGATGACCGGACTCGGCTTCGTCAATCCCGCACTCGACGTCGAGGCGGTGGGCTTCGCCCCGTGGAACGGCCATTGGCTCGGCGTGCTCGTCACCCCATGGTTCATGAACCTGACGCTTGTGCCGCGCGATGTTTCGCTCTGGCAGCCGCTCGCGCAAGGCGAGAAGCGGAGTTACGCGTTTCCCGCGGGTGCATACGAGTTCATCGGCGCGGGCGACGAGGTCGCAGGCGATTACCAGTTTTGCTCGCTGTTCTCTCCGGTGCGCGAATTCGAGGATCATGCGACGGCGCGGTTCGTCGCCGAGCTTGCGCGCGAGGCGCTGTTCGATCCGGAGAATGCCGACGTGCCGGAGATGCCGGTCGCGAATCTGGCGCCTTCTCCGGGTCCGCTGGCCCGCATGGAGGGGCAGCTCGCCGCGCCGCTGTCGAAGCGCGACTTTCTCCGCGGCCGTTTCCTTGCGAGCGACCATGACGATCGAGGGTGAATTGACGGTCCGCCTCGCCTGGGACGGAAAGCGCGTTATCGGCGTCGACGTTCGCTCGACGCGCCCGTTCATGGCGCAGCGGCTCTTCGCGGGCAAAACGCCCGCCGCGGCTGCGGCGATGGCGCCACTGCTTTACAGCGTTTGCGAGCACGCGCAGGGCGTCGCGGCGGCCGGGGCATTGGAAGCGGGGACCGGCCGCGAGCCCGCCGCAGGCACAATCATCGCGCGCCGGCAAGAGGTGATCCTCGAGGCCATCCAGGAATTTCTGTGGCGGCTCCTCATCGACTGGCCGCTTGCAATGAGCCGCGGGAGCGACGTCGAGCCGGTCGCCGCCGTGCGGCGCGTCATCGCACCTGCCCTTGCCGCGCTGGCGCCGGTCGCGCGACGCATCGACGGCGAGGCCGACCCGCGCGGCGATATGGACGTGCGCGCGCTGTCGACCGCGCTTGCGGAAATCGCGGGGAAGCACGTGTATGGCGTACTTCCGGAGGTCTGGCTCGCACGTGCGGATACCGACGCGATCGCGGCGCGGGCGCGCGGCGGACAAACGTTGCCGGCGCGCCTTCTTCACGAATTGCTCACCGATGCGCCGGACCTCGCGCGAAGCGACATCGCGCTGATGCCGGCCGCGCAACGCGATGCGCTTGTCGCCGCGATCTTGCCGGCGCTGCGCGGGGATCCGGGCTTCGCGCAGGCACCGACATGGGACGGTTCTCCGGTCGAGACCGGCGCGCTCGCCCGGGTCGGCGCGCACCCTTTCGTGGCGGCGATTCGGTCGCACACCGGCAATGCGGTGCCGGCACGGTTTGCGGCACGCCTCACCGAACTTGCGCTGTTGCTCGTTCAACTCGCCGACGCAACGTCCGTCGACGCGTCCGGGGCCTGGGCCGATGCTTTTGCGCCCGGTGCGGGCGAAGGGCTGGGAGCGGTGCAGACGGCGCGCGGCCTT
>JBDTLY010000200.1:0-6276 GCA_039934535.1 Casimicrobiaceae bacterium
CATCGCGGCGCCGAAGAGCCCGAAGCCGACACGCCACCAGCGCAGGCGCCCCTGGCGCGCGAGCCCGCGCGACACGAGCGCGGTCAGCGCGAGGATGCCGCCCTCGCCGCGGTTGTCGGCGCGCATTATCAATGTCACGTATTTCAGCGTGACGACGATCATCAGCGCCCAGAAGATGATCGAAAGGATTCCGAGGACGTTTTCCGGCGCGAGCGAGAGCGGATGCGTGCCGGTGAAGCACTGCCGGAGCGTGTAGAGGGGCGAGGTGCCGATGTCGCCGTACACGACGCCGATGGCGCCGATGACGAGCGGCGTCATGGGCTTCCGCGTGCCGGCGTCAGCACTCATTGTCGGGATCCGGACTTGCGCCTTGCGACGGCCGAGTCAGGCGGCGTCGCCGCCGATGTTGCCGCTGATGTTGCCCGGATCGCCGCTGCCGATGGTGGCCGGATCGTCGCCGCGGCGCGCGAAGCGGATGTTGAGCTGCTTCAGCTTCCGGTACAGGTGCGTGCGCTCGAGCCCGGCCTTGTCCGCGACGCGGCTCATGTTGCTCTGCTCGCGGCCCAACAATTGCTCGAAGTAGATGCGCTCGAACGCCTCGCGCGCCTCGCGCAGCGGTAGCTCGAAGAAGCGCGCAGTGATCTCCGGCGCGACGGCCTGGTTGGCCGCGGCGGCTTCGCCCAGCAGGCGCTTCACGTGGTCCGGCGTGATCTCGCCCGCCGCGGCGTTGAGCGCGAGATTCGCGACCACGTTCTGCAGGTGGTCGACGTTGCCGGGCCAGTACGCATTGGTGAGCGCCGTCAGCGCCGCCGCGGGCAGCGACGTCGTCCGCGCCGGTCCGCGCTCGGATTCCTTCTGCGCTGTTCGCATGTCGCGCCAGGTGCGCTCGACCAGCGCGGGAATGTCCTCGCGGCGCGCGCGGAGCGGGGGCAGCAGCACGGCACCGATCGACAGCGCGGCGAGCAGCGCCGGGTCGAACTTGCTCTCGGCGGCGAGGTTGCCGAGCGGCTCGGCGCTCGTGCACACGAGCGTCACGTTGGCGCGCTCGAGCTTCGGCAGCAGGAAGGCGAGGCCCTTCTGCTCGGCTTTCGCGTATTGCCCGATCTCGGAGCAATGGAGCGTGCCATCGCGCGCCTCGTCGAGCACCGCGAGCGGATTCGCCGCAAGGCGGGCGCCGGAGGCGAGCGGCAGCCAGGGCGCCTCGGCCTGCTGCAGCGCGCGCGCGGCGACCTCGTGTCCGGTGCCGGGCTCGCCGAGGAGCAGCACCGGCTTCTTCGCCGCGAGCAACTGCTCGATGGCGCGCTCGGCGTCGCGAATGGCCGAGCTGGTGCCAAGCGCCGAGAGCGAAACGCGCCGCGGCTCCTTCGCCAGGGTTGTCTTGAGCGCGCGGGCGACGGTGCCGAGGAGCTTCTGCAGGCCGACCGGCTTTTCGAGAAAGTCGAAGGCGCCGATCTTCGTCGCCTCGACCGCGGTCTCGATCGTTCCGTGTCCCGACATCATGACCACCGGCATCGTGAGCTGCCCGGAGGCTGCCCACTCGCGCAGCAGCGTCACGCCGTCGGTGTCGGGCATCCAGATGTCGAGCAGCACGAGCGCGGGCTGCTGCTTCGCGCGGTACGTGCGCGCTTCCGTCGCGTTCTCGGCGAGCGAGACGCGGTATCCCTCGTCCTGCAGGATTTCGGAGAGCAACTCGCGGATGCCGACTTCATCGTCGACGATCAGGATATCGGTGGAGGGGACCATCGGGGTCTATCCTACGCTGTCCGGCCCGCTGCGCGGGAACGCGATGGTCACGCGCGCTCCCTGCGGCTCCCGGTTTTCGAGCTGGACGCGCCCGTGGTGCTCGTCCACGATCTTGCGCACGATCGCGAGTCCGAGCCCGGTCCCCTTCGCCTTGGTGGTGACATACGGCTCGAATGCGCGGCGCAGCACTTCGTCGCTGAATCCGGCGCCGGCGTCGGCGAATGCCAGCGTCACTTCGCCGCCGGCGGCTTGCAGCGAAATGTCGTAACGGGGGTTTTCGACGTCGACCTGCGCGTCGATCGCGTTCTGAAGGAGGTTGTGCAGCACTTGACGCAGGCGGGTGGGTTCGCCCTGGATGACGGCGGGCGCGGAAGGTAGCTGCAGGAAGACGTGCGGGCGCAGATTGTCGTACAACGCGAGCACGTCGTGCAAGAGCGCCCCCATGTCGACGGGCTGCATGGTCCCCGGGCGCGGCTGCCGCGCGTAGACCGCGAAGTCATCCACCATGTGCTTCATCGCCGCGACCTGCCCGATGATCGTCTGCGCGCCGCGCTTCAGCGTCTCCTGGTCCTGTGCGTCGAGTTTCGGCGCGAGCTTGACGGCGAGTCGCTCCGCCGACAGCTGGATCGGCGTCAGCGGATTCTTGATTTCGTGCGCGAGGCGGCGCGCGACCTCGCCCCACGCGGCGTCGCGCTGCGCCTGGACGAGGTCGGTGACGTCATCGAACACCACGACGTAGCCCGCGACCGGCGTCACCGGCAGCCGCGATCCGCGCATCAGCAGCACCCGGGTCAGGTTCGCCACCGACAGTTCCGCCTGCTTCTGCCATTGGCCGTCGCGGCTGCTGCGAAAGCCGTCGGCGACGAGCGCCGCGAACGGGGCCAGCGCGGGGAGCCTTCCGCCCCACTCGTCGAGCGACTTGCCGGTCAGGTCCGCGAGCGGCTGCTGCAGGATCACCGCCGCGCTCGCATTCGCCGTGCGCAGCCGGTGCCGGTCGTCGAACGCAAGCACGCCCGTGGACAGGTTGCCGAGGATGCTTTCGAGATAGGCGCGCGTGGTCTCGGTCGCGCGGCGCGACTCCTCGGTCTTCTGCTGCGCGTCGGCGAGCTGGGAGGTCATCGTGTTGAACGATTCGGTGAGCACGCCCAACTCGTCGCGCGAGGTCACCGGCTGACGGCGCGTGAAATCGCCCTGCGCGACCGCGCGCGTGCCCTCGGCGAGGAGTCCGAGCGGCGCCGCGAACCGTTCCGACAGGACGACGGCGAGCCCCAGCGCCGACGTGAGCGCGAGGAGCAGCGTCAGCGTCAGCGTGACCCAGTAGAGCCGCTTCAGCGAACCGCGTGTGAACGTGATCTCCTGGTAGTCGCGCGAGCCGGCCTGCACCTTGTCGATCTCCTGTGCCAGCACCTTCGGCACCGGTTCGATGACCTGCAGGACCTTGAGCGGCTCGAGGCGGTCGTCGCTGTTGACCGGCACGACCACGCGCAGCAGAAGCCGGCCGTCCGCGGCCTGCTCGCTTTTCGCATACGTTTGCTGCAGCCGCGCGCCGCGCAGCGCCAACGCGGGAGGCGGCTCCGGGGGGGCCGTGGATCCACCGACGCCGGCAACCGCGAGCACCCCGCCGGTGGACGAGAAGAGCGCCGCCTCGTTGAGGCCCGCCTGCTCGACCGCGCGATTCAAGCGGGTCGACACGCTGCCGGGGCCGCCCTCGGCGAGCGTGAGCGCGATCTGGCCGGCCTTGTTGCTCACGTCCTTCAGGAGATAGTCGAGCGAGTTGCTCGCGAGCTTCAACCCGCCCTCGAGCGCGCTGTCGACGCGCACGTCGAACCAGCTCTCGATGCTCTTGCCGAGGAACTGCACAGAAACCGCATAAACGAGTGCCCCGGGGAGCACGGCGACCAGGGCGAACAGCAGCACCAGCCGCACCGCGAGCCGCGAGCCGAACACGCCGGCCTTTAGATTTCTGCGCAGCCGATGGAGCTGCACGCCGACCACCAGCATGAGCAGCACGACGAGCGCCCCGTTCAGCACCAGCAACTGGTTGTAGTGGCCGGCGAAGAGCTCGGTGTTCGCCGACGCCGTGGCGAGCAGGAACAGCGAGATCGCCGACACGCAGGCAAGGACCAGCAGCACCCAGCGGATTCCGCGCGAAGGAAGAAGTCCGCTCATCCGGGAAGGCTCATGGCGTGAACGTCCAGCGATGCCAATCCGACTGCAGCGTCCAGTCGCGCGAGGCAAGCGCGCTCATCTGGAACGGTTTCGGCAGCTGGTTGACGTCGAGCCGCAGCCGCAACGCAGCCTCGTAGCGCGTGCCCTTCACGACTTGGTCGCGCCGCGCGACCTCGCGCGAGGTGACACGCGAAAGGAACCGCTGAACCTCGTCGAGCGAGTCGAAGGTGAGGCCCAGGAGGCCGCTTGCGACGCGGTACTGGCGCGTGAGCGCGTTATAGGAAACGCGATACTGCGTGGTCGCGGTGATCACCTTCTCGTCGAGCCAATACCAGCGCGGGCGGACGAGCTCGAACTCGAGCAGGAAATAAAGCGGCACGCCCTTCTGGAGTGCTTCGTCGAGCGTCGGATTGAGCGAGAAGTCGAATTCCGCGTTGAGGAAATAGCCGTCCTCCTCGGCGCGAAGCTCCGCGGACTTGACGACGATCGTATCGGCGCGCGCCGCGGCGGCCGCCAGCGTCGCGATGGCGAAGACGAGCGCGACCAGGACCGGCCAGGGGCCGCGGCGTGGCCACAATCGCGCGGCGGGCACGGGAATCGAAGGAGAGGGCATGCCGGGAACGGCGGAGGCGGGCAGCGGCGGGATTACCATCGGCACGGATCCGGAAACTCTCGTCCCGCCCCTGCCGTCAGGCGCGGGGTCAGCCCTTGCCAAGCAGCGCGTAGAAAAATCCGTCCTGATTGTGGCTCGCCCCCGGCAGCGAAGGCAAGAGCTGCCCGCCGCGGGCGGCGACATCGGGCGCAAAGGTGAGGATTTCGCGCAACGCATCGGGGTGTTTCGCCAGGAAGGCGTCGACCTGCGCCTCGTTTTCGTCGCGGAATACCGAACACGTCGCATAAAGCATGCGGCCGCCGCGGGCGAGACACGGCCACATCGCCGCGAGGAGCCGCGCCTGCTGTCGCGCAAAGCCGGCGATATCCGATTCGCGGCGCAGCCATTTGGCATCCGGATGCCGCCGCACCACGCCCGAGGCGGTGCAGGGCACGTCCGCCAGGATGAGGTCGAACGGGCGGCCGTCCCACCACGTCGACGGCAACCCGGCGTCACCCTCCGCCACGACGATCCGCGCGCCGCCGTGCGGCAACCGCGCCACGTTCTCGCGCACGCGCGAAAGCCGCTCCAAGTCGCTGTCGAGCGCGACGATGTCGACGTCCGCGAGTTCGGCGAGATGCGTCGTCTTGCCGCCGGGCGCCGCGCACGAATCGAGCACGCGCATCCCGCGCTCGGGACGAAGCAGCGGCGCCGCGAGCTGCGCGCCGGCGTCCTGGACGGAGAAGGCACCCTCGGCGAAGCCCGGCAACTCCGCGATGGGGCGCGGCGGGGCGACGATGACGCCCGCCGCGCCGACGGGCGCGCCCGGGATGCCGGCGTCGGCGAATCGCGCAAGCAGCGCATCGCGCGACGTGATGCGCACGTTGACGCGCAACGCGAGCGGCGGCCGCTCGTTGCCGGCCTCGAGGATCCCCTGCCAGTCGTCGGGATAGTCAGTACGCAGACGGTCGATCCACCAACCCGGATACGACCAGCGCGCCACGGGATCGGCCAGGACGGACTCGTCGAGCGCCGCGCGTTCTCGCAGATAGCGGCGCAGGAGCGCGTTGACGAGCGCTTTCGCGGCCGGCCGCACCATCGTGGCGGCGTTGTCGACGGCATGATTGACGATGGCGAAGGAGGGCGCGCGCGTGTGCTGGAGCTGATAGAGCGCCACCGCGACGAGGCAGGGAAGCAGCGGATCGGACAAAGGCTTCGACGCGAGGCGCCGCGTCAGCGCGTCGAGGGTTCCCCAGTGCCGGAGCGTGCCGTAGGCGAGTTCCTGGACGAGCGCGTGGCGGCGGCCGCCGGCGGGATCCTCCCCCGCCGCCGCCGCTTCATGGGTGAGCGCCGCACCGAGCGTGCCGCCATCCAGCACGCGGCGAACGGCGAGCGCGGCTTGCCGCTGGGCTCCGTCCATTGGCGAGCGCCCTCTCTACCGCGGCCGCGCGACGCGCGCCGGGAGCGCGTCGAAGGCATCGCCGCGCGCAAGCCGGCGCCCCGCGATGAAGGCGGCGGCCGCCACTCTCCGGCCGCCCGCCCCCTGCAGCTCGGCGATGCGCAACGCGCCGTCGCCGCACGCGACGACGATGCCCGACGCGTTTGCGGCGAGCACGATTCCGGGCCGGGCGCCTGACGTGGGCGCCGGCAACGCTTCGGCCCGCCAGACCTTCACCGGTTGGCCCCCGAGCGCCGCGGTTGCCCCCGGCGCCGGATTGAACGCGCGGACGCGGCGCGCGAGCTCGGACGCCGCGAGAGTCCAGTCGATCGCC
>JBDTLY010000201.1:0-6260 GCA_039934535.1 Casimicrobiaceae bacterium
GCGCCTCCGGCCATGTCCGCCCCGGCGCCCGCGGCAGCGAGGCCCGAGCCCGCCGTCAACGAGCCCAAAGTCGTACCCGTGGCGCCGAAGGCCGCGCCCAAAGCGCCAAGGCCGGCGCCCGCGGCCGCGCCGGAGCCGCTCCGCCAGGATCGCCTGCAGGAACTCGACAACGCGCTGGCCGGATGCGCGCGCGAAAATTTCTTCGGTCGCGTCGTCTGCGAGCAGCGGGCCCGCCTCCAGTACTGCAACGGCTATTGGGGCAAGGCCCCGCAGTGCCCCGATGCGCAAGGCCCGGGTCCGGGCAAGTGAGGCGCAGGTGGGACACATCTTCTGGAACGAGTACTACCGGCTTCTGGACAGCGGCGAGAACGTCGACGTGCTGGCGATCGGCGACTCGTGGTTTCACTATCCCTTCAACAACCTGCTGACGCCCCTCCACAAGGCGCTCGCGCGACCGACGATCTATGCAATCGGCGAGAACGGCGCCCGCGCCGACGAGCTCGCCGCCGGGTCGTGGCGGGCGAATTTCGGCAAGATGCTCGCGCAATTTCCGTCGATCCGCCTCGTCTGCATCAGCGGGGGTGGCAACGACTTCGCGGGGGTCGGCGATCTCGACGACCGGATCCTCGCGCCCGATTGCAGCGGGGCGACGACCGTCGCCGCGTGCTTTCGCGCGGGCCAGCCCGGCGGCGTCTTCGATGCGGTGGAGGCCGCCTATGGCACGCTCATCGCCGATGTCGCGACCATACGTCCCGATGTGACGATCCTCGTCCACAACTACGACTACGCGATCCCGGACGGACGCACGCTGCCCGGCATGCGGAGCTGGCTCAAGCTGCCGATGGACAACGATCGCGTCCCCGCCGCGGGGGCGCCGGCCGGCGGCGTGCGGCGCGACATCGTGCGCGCGCTCATCGACGAGCTCACCCTGCGCCTGTCGGACCTCGAGAGCGCGTCGAACGGCCCCGGCCGGCCGCCCCTCGATCTCGTCTGGTCGGCCGGCACGCTCGCCGACGGGGCGTGGTCCAACGAGCTGCATCCGAAATCGTCCGGCTTCGAGCGGCTCG
This sequence comes from Casimicrobiaceae bacterium, assembly GCA_039934535.1. Taxonomy (GTDB): domain Bacteria; phylum Pseudomonadota; class Gammaproteobacteria; order Burkholderiales; family Casimicrobiaceae; genus CAIWHR01. Next base: position 1,068 of record JBDTLY010000201.1, read on the forward strand.
TCGCCGAATGCTGGAGCGGCCCCGCGCGTCGGGCGCTCGGACTGCCGTGACACGCGCACGGGCGCGCAATCGCAGCACCAAAGGGAGGCTCGAATGAATCTCGTCGAACGCGCGAAAAACATCCTGGTGCAACCCGGCCAGGAATGGCCGGTGATCGCCGCCGAGACAACCGACACGAAGGCGCTGTTCCTGCAATACGCCGTGCCGCTCGCGGCGATCAGCCCGATTGCGACGTGGCTCGGGCATTCGCTGATCGGCGTCTCGATGGGGCCGTTCGGCACCGTGCGAACGCCGCTGCTCGCGGGGTTCGCCCTTGCGGTCGTCGGTTACGTTCTTGCGCTTGTCACCGTGTTCGTGGTGGGCCTCGTCATCGATGCGCTGGCGCCGACCTTTGGCGGCCAGAAGAACGGCACGCAGGCGATGAGGTGCGCGGTCTATGCGAGCACGCCCGGGTGGATCGCCGGTGTCCTCCACCTCGTCCCGGCGCTCTGGGCCCTGGTGCTGATCGCATCGTTGTACGGCCTCTACCTGCTCTACCTCGGACTGCCGGTGTTGATGAAGGCGCCGCAGGACAAGGCAGTCGGCTATACCGTCGTGGTCGTGCTTTGCATCATCGCGCTGACGATCGTGCTGGGGGTGATCAGCGGTCTCCTCGGACTTGCCGGCGGGGGATGGCGCGGCGCCGGCATGTTCAGCGGCGGCCAGGATGCGGTCCTGGGCGCGGCTCGCGACGCGAAGCCCGCGCCGGATACCGTTCTGGGCAAGCTCGACACGTACGCCCGGAAGATGGAGGAATCGGGCAAGAAGCTGGAAGCGGCAGACAAGAAGGGCGACACCGCGGCGGCGATGGGCGCCGCGATGGACATGCTCGCGACGACGGCGGGCGGCGGCAGGAAAGTGGATCCTGTCAACGCCGACAAGCTGAAGGCCCTTCTACCCGAGACGCTCGACGGAATGAAGCGCGCGGACGTCACAACCGAACAAAACAGCTTCGGCCCGATGAGCGTTACGATGGCCAGCGCCACCTATCAGGACGCGTCGGGCCGGAGGGTCCGGATCGGCGTCGGCGACATGGCGGCGGCGGGGGGGCTCTTCGCGCTGACGACGATGATGGGCGCGGGGCAGATCAAGGAAAACGACGCGGGCTACGAAAAGATGCACCGCGTCGACGGCCGCCTCGTGATCGAAAAATTCGATCGGAAGAGCGGCGCCGGCGAGTACGGCGTCGTGCTCGCCGACCGCTTTGTCGTCAATACGAATTCGCCCAACGCCGATCCGCAAGCGCTGCGCACGCTGGTCGCGAAGCTCGACCTCGGCAAGCTCGAAGCGATGAAGTAGGCGCGAGCGATCGCGAGTAGCGACGTGAGCGGCGGAGAGGGGCCCCGAGCGCTGCGCGCGCAGGGGATCGGAGCAATCGCGAATCGGCGCTGCGAGGCCGACCGAGCTGACATTCGCACCATTTGGCTGTGCGGAGGCCGAGGTCACATGAGGCCGACCCACCGTGTGCAACGATTAATTTCGGCGGTGCGAAGGCCGACGTTGGGGTTGCCAAGTAAACGTGCGGCCCACCGCTACCGCGTGCAAAAGCACCAGGGCGACTGCACGCACCTGAACGCGGCGTTCTCGTTGGGCGCATCGACGCCTGGCTGGCACTGCGGCCGCGGCTCATCGGGATTCATGCAGGTTATCGAGCAGCTGCCGCAAAATTTTGTCGGGCCGACGCTGCAAGACGCGGCGGCCGGCGTCGCCGCGCTCGCCGCGGGCGGCTGCGCCGTCATCGGGGGCGCGCCGGTAGCGTTGCCCCAGGGCGGCGGCAAGGGATAGTTGAACGTGCCCGGCGCCGATTGCACGCCGAGATAGAGCACCGAGAACGCGTAAACCGGCACTTCACGGCCGCCATAGCTGATATGGCAGGTGTTGTCGTAGACCTTGCCGGGGTGCAGTCCGCCTTCGTACGGGCTTTGGCAGAGGAACAGCGGTGCGCCGTTCTCGCCGCCCGCGACGAACGCGCCGGCGTAGCCGGGTTGGGGCGCGCCCCACTGGCCGCCGCTCCCGACCAGCACCTCGTAGTCGTCGAGCGCGATTTCCCTGTTGCCGTAACTGATGTCGCAAATGCCGTTGACGATCTTGCCCGGATAGACGCCGTTCGCATAAGGGCCGCGGCAGACGAAGAGCGGCTGGCCTCTTTCGTAGCCGCCGGCGAATCCCGCGGGCACCGCGTGGCCCTGTCCCGCGCGCACCCATTGCACGTTCCCGGACTGCGCCGCCGCGAGCGAGGCCGCAACGCAAAGCCCGAGCGCCGCGATGATGTTGCGACCGCCAGTCTCAAGAGTCGGCATGACCACGCTCCCCGCAATCGTTCAGCCTCGCCCCACGAACGGCATCTTCGTCGCCATCACGGTCAGGAACTGCACGTTGGCGTCGAGCGACAGGCTCGCCATATAGAGGACTGCGGAAGCGACGTTCGACACGTCCATCAGCGGCTCGGTCGCGATCTGTCCATTGGCCTGCGGCACGCCTTGCGCCATGCGTGCTGCAAGGTCGGTGTGCGCATTGCCGATGTCGATCTGCCCGCAGGCGATGTCGTACTTGCGTCCGTCGAGCGACGTCGATTTGGTGAGGCCGGTGATCGCATGCTTGGTCGCCGTGTAGGGCGCCGAGTTCGGGCGCGGCGCGTGCGCGGAGATCGAGCCGTTGTTGATGATCCGGCCGCCGCGCGGGCTCTGGCTTTTCATCATGCGGATCGCTTCCTGCGTGCACAGGAAGACGCCGGTGAGGTTGATGTCGACGACGGTCTTCCACTGCTCGAAAGTGAGGTCCTCGAGGTTCACCGGGGGCGCGCCGACGCCGGCGTTGTTGAAGAGGACGTCGAGGCGGCCGAATGCGTCGCGTGTCTTGGCGAACAGCGCGCTCACCGAAGCCGGGTCCGCGACGTTGGTCGGTACCGCGATGGCGCTGGATGCCGGGGCACCTGTCGCGGCGATGGCCGCCTGCAGCGGCTCGGCGCCGCGGCCCGCGAGCGCGACGCGATACCCCGCCGCGAGCAGCGCTGACGCTACCGCCTTGCCGATTCCGGTGCCGGCGCCGGTGACGATCGCGACTTTCGATTCGGTAGTCATGATTGCGGGAGCTCCCTCAGGTTCGCGTGACGGAATGATTCGTAGGCAACAGCGAAACGAAATGCGCGGGCCTCATTTCCCGGCCGGTTTCTTCGCCGGCGGCGTCTCGGCCTTGACCTTCCATGCGCGCTCGCGGGATCGCGCCTCCTGGATTTCGTCGCTGTTCATCTTGCCGGCGACGTCGGCGACGGCCTTCGCCGCATCCGAGCGGACTCCGCCGGCGGGCAACGCGTAGATCGCGAGGTCGATCCATTTGAGCGCCTCGACGTTGTCCTGCGCAACACCCGCGCCGCTTGCATAGAGCAATCCGAGGTTGAGCTGCGCGAGCGGGATGCCCTGGTCGGCCGCGCGGCGAAACCACTTGGCGGCGGCGGCCATGTCCTTGCGCACGCCCGTGCCTTCCACGTAGCTCGCCGCGAGGTTGTACTGCGCCATGGGCTCGCCTTGCTCGGCGGCGCGCTCAAACCAGAGCGCGGCCTCCGCGTCGTTGGGCGCGACCCCTCTGCCCTCGGCATACATGACGCCCAGGCGGTATTGCGCTTCGGCCTCGCCGGCTTGCGCGAGCGGCCGCCATACCTGGATCGCCTTGAGGTAGTCCTTCTCCTGGTAGGCCTCCATGCCATCCTCGAGCGGGCCGGCGCCGGCGGCGGCGGCGAGCATGCCGGCGACGACGGCGGCAGCGACGTGGCGGGTGAATGGGATCATTGCGAAGGCTCACATGGTGCGGGTTGCGGGGTCCGATGGTAACCCGGCGCCGCCGATTTTACGGTGCCGCGAAGCCCCCGGCTCGAGGGGCCGTGGTCTACAGGATTCCGACCGCCGGTCGCCGTTGCCCGGGCGGCCGTGATACGATGACAATGTCATAACAACCGAGCCGGAGACGAGGACGGTGGACGGGGCAGGGACGTTGGCGGACCGCTGGGCGCTTGCCGCGGGCCGCGCATCGAACAAGGGCTGCAACATCTGTCACGGTCCGCGGCTTCCCGGCGCGCGCCTTTGCGCGCCTTGCAAAGCCGCGCTGAAACGGGCGCGACTCGAAACCGTGGCGGACCTGATTCCGCGTCCGTCGCGCGCCCTTGCCGAGGCCGAGGCCGCCCGGCGCCAGCAGAAGGCGCATGCCGCGGCGGCGCCCGTAACGCTGCCGCACCGCAGGTCTTGGCTCATCCCCGCGGTTGTCGTTCTGTCGGCGATCGTCCTTGGCGGCGGGTACCTCGCGCAGCAGCTAGCCCGTCCGTTCGTCGTTCCCTACGTGCCGATCAAACTCGCGCCACCGGCTCCGCATCCTGCGCCGTCCGCCGTCAAGCCGGCGCCCGCACCCGAACGGCCCCCCGATGTCATCCCGGACGCGAAGCCGGCCGGCGACGCAACCATGCGCGGCGCGACCCCGCATCCAACGGCGATCGCCCCAAAGAATCGTCCGCCGCCGAAACGCGCGGTCGAGGCGGCACCGGCGCCTTCCCCGCCCCTGGTCACCTCCGGGGCCAGCACGGCCCCCCCGGTCGCGGCGCCGGCACCCGCTCCGGAAGCGGTTCCTCCCGCACGGGAAGCGCCGCCTCCCGACCGCTGGCAGGTGATGGCCGACCAGATCGCGCGCTGTTACGGCGACGGTTTCTTCGCCGGCGCGGTGTGCGAGCAGCGCGTGCGCCGGCAATACTGTGACGGCTACTGGGGACAGGTCGCGCAATGCCGGAGCGGCGTTGTCGACGATCATGGGGGCTGACCGGGCGTCAGGTGCGCGAGGCGCGCGGCCAGCGCGTCGAGGTAGGCCGGAAAATTGTGGATGTCGTTGTGGCTCGCGCCATCGACGAGAACCAGCTCGACCGGTGCGCGCGCAAGTGATCGCAGCCGCTCGCTGTCCGACGCCGGGATGATCGCGTCGTCGCGCCCGTGCAGGAACAGCACGGGGCTCGTCACGTCGCCGATGACGGTGTCCGTGCGAAGCGGATATTTGAGCAGCCAGGACGGCGCCAGCGGATAGACACGCTTCGCCGCGGCGGCGAGGCTCGCATACGGCGACACCAGCACGAGCAGCGCGGGATGAACGTCGCGGGCGAGGCGCGCCGCGAGCCCGGTG
>JBDTLY010000202.1:0-6218 GCA_039934535.1 Casimicrobiaceae bacterium
GGATGCGCGGCGATTTCCCGCAATCGCTTGTCCGACAGTTGTTTCATCGGGAGCGCCAGGGCCTGCGCTTCGCACCACTGCTGCGCGAAGCGCTGCGGCAACCGGTGCGAAAGAACCGTGTCGAGTCGCGCGGGCGATGCGCGTTCGCCATCGAGCCACGCCTCGGCGTCCACGCCCGGCAGCAGGTCGATCGCGATGGGCTCCTTGCCGTTCCAGTACGACGAAACCTGGAGGATCGCGGGACCGGACAGCCCGCGATGCGTGAACAGCAGATTCTCCCGGAAGCGGCCGCCGCCGCAGGAGACTTCGACGTCGACCGAGACACCGGCGAGGTCGCCGAACCGTGCCAGCGCGTCCGGCGGCAGCGCGAGCGGAACGAGCGCCGGCGTTGGCGCAATCACGGCGAGTCCAAACTGTTCGGCGACGCGATAGCCGAATGGCGTCGCGCCGATCTTTGGCACCGTGAGCCCGCCGGTCGCGATGACCAGGGACTCGGCCCGGACCGAGCCCGCCGGTGTCGCCACTTCCCACGCGTCACCCTCGCGCACGACGCCGTCGACCGGGCACGGCATCCGCCATTCGACGCGGCCGCGATCGCACTCCGCCTTCAGCATGGCGATCAGGTCGCGTGCGGTGTCGTCGCAGAAGAGCTGGCCCAGCTTCTTCTCGTGATGGGGAATCCGATAACGCTCGACCAGCGCGACGAAATCGCGCGGCGTGTAGCGCGCGAGCGCCGAGCGGCAGAAGTCCGGATTGCGCGACAGGTAGTTGCCGGGACCGGCGTTGACGTTGGTGAAGTTGCAGCGCCCGCCGCCGGAGATGCGGATTTTTTCGCCGAGGAGGGGATAGTGCTCGATCAGCAGCACGCGGCGGCCCCGCTGACCCGCCGTCGCCGCGCACATCATGCCGGCCGCGCCCGCGCCGATCACGACGACGTCGTAGCGCACGTCGCGTCGGGACATCGCGCAGGTCTTTCTTCAAGCCCTACGGGCCGAAGAAATCCTTGACGCGGTCGAACCAGTTCTTCGCGCGCGGGTTGTGCGCGCCCGGATCCTGCTCGTTGATCGCTTCGAATTCGCGCAGGATCTCCTTCTGCCGCGACGTGAGCTTGACCGGCGTCTCGATGGCGACGTGGCAGAAGAGGTCGCCGTGCTGTGCTGCGCGCACGTGCTTGATCCCCTTGCCGCGCAGGCGGAACACCTGCCCCGTCTGCGACTCCGCGGGAATCTTGATCTTTGCGTGACCGTCCAGCGTCGGGATCTCGATCTCGCCGCCGAGCGCCGCGGTCGCGAAGCTGATCGGCATCTCGCAGTGCAGGTCGCTGCCCTCGCGCTGGAACACCGGGTGCGGCTTCAGGTTGACGACGACGTACAGGTCGCCCGGCGGACCGCCGTTGACGCCCGCCTCACCTTCGCCGGAAAGCCGGATGCGATCGTCCTGGTCGACGCCGGCCGGAATCTTGACTGACAGCGTCTTGTGCTTGCGCACGCGCCCGGCGCCGTGGCACGTCGCGCACGGATCGGGAATGATCTTGCCGGTACCGTGGCACGCGGGACACGTCTGCTGGATGGAGAAGAAGCCCTGCGAGACGCGCACCTCGCCGCGGCCGTGGCAGGTCGGGCATTGCTTGGGCTCCGTTCCCGGCTTGGCGCCGCTCCCGTGGCAGGTCGCGCACGCTTCGAGGGCCGGCACGCGGATCTTGGCTTCGGTTCCGCGCGCGGCATCCTCGAGCGCCAGTTCGAGGTTGTACCGGAGGTCGGCGCCGCGGTAGACGCCGTTGCCGCGGCCTCCGCGCTGCGCGCCGAAGATCTCGCCGAAGATATCGCCGAACGCGTCGGCAAAACCGCCGAATCCCTCCGGACCCGCACCGCGCGCACCGGCGCCGAACCCTGCCGCCTGGTCGACGCCCGCATGCCCGAACTGGTCGTAGGCGGCGCGCTTCTTGGTGTCGGTGAGGACCTCGTAGGCCTCCTTGGCCTCCTTGAATTTGTCCTCGGAGCCTTTTTCCGGGTTGCGGTCCGGATGGTGCTTCATCGCCATCTTCCGGTAGGACTTCTTGATGTCCTCCTCGGAAGCGTCGCGGTTGACGCCCAGCACCGTGTAGTAATCACGCTTTGCCATCGAATCCCTTCGCCAAACGCGACACGGAGAGCAACGGATTTACTCCGCGCTCTCCGCGCTCTTCGTCGTTCAAGAATTTCTACTTCTTGCCATCTTTCACTTCGGTGAACTCCGCGTCGACGACCTTCTCTTCGTGCTTCCCGCCGGCGCCGGCACCCGGTCCGGCGCCATCACCGCCGCCCGCGGTCGCGCTCGCCGCATCGGCTTCCTTCTGCGCCTGGGCGTACATGACCTCGCCCAGCTTCTGCGCGGCCTTGCCGAGCGCTTCCGCCTTCGCTTCCATAGCGTCCTTCGAGGCGTCCTTGTCCTTCAGCAATTCCTCGGCCTCCTTGAGGGCGGCCTCGATCTTGCCCTTTTCGTCCGCGTCGACCTTGTCGCCGTATTCGGTGACGGATTTCTTGACGCTGTGCACCAGCGCGTCGAGCGCGTTGCGCGCCTGCACAGCCTCCAGCACCTTGCGGTCGTCTTCCGCGTGCGTCTCGGCGTCCTTCACCATCGCCTGGATCTCGGACTCCGACAAGCCGGAGTTCGCCTTGATCGTGATCTTGTTTTCCTTCTGCGTCGCCTTGTCCTTCGCGGAGACGTGCATGATCCCGTTCGCGTCGATGTCGAACGTGACTTCGATCTGCGGCATGCCGCGCGGCGCGGGCGCAATCCCTTCCAGGTTGAACTGGCCGAGGCTCTTGTTGCCAGACGCGACGTCGCGCTCGCCCTGCAGCACATGGATCGTCACCGCGCCCTGGTTGTCGTCCGCCGTCGAGAACGTCTGCTGCGCCTTGGTCGGGATCGTCGTGTTCTTCTGGATCAGCTTGGTCATGACGCCGCCCAGCGTCTCGATGCCGAGCGAGAGCGGCGTCACGTCGAGCAGCAGCACGTCCTTGACGTCGCCCTTAAGCACGCCGCCCTGGATCGCCGCACCGACAGCGACGGCCTCGTCCGGGTTCACGTCCTTGCGCGGCTCCTTGCCGAAGAATTCCTTGACCTTGTCCTGCACCTTCGGCATCCGCGTCTGGCCGCCAACGAGGATCACGTCGCCGATGTCGGCGAGGCTCACGCCCGCGTCCTTGATCGCCGTCCGGCACGGCCCGATCGTGCGCTCGATCAGCTCCTCGACGAGCGACTCGAACTTCGCGCGCGTGATCTTCATCGCGAGGTGCTTCGGGCCCGACTGGTCGGCCGTGATATATGGAAGGTTGATTTCAGTCTGTTGCGATGACGACAGCTCGATCTTCGCCTTCTCGGCGGCGTCCTTGAGCCGCTGCAGCGCGAGCACGTCGTTCTTCAGGTCGACGCCCGACTCCTTCTTGTATTCGGTGACGACGTAGTCGATGAGGCGCTGGTCGAAATCCTCGCCGCCGAGGAACGTGTCGCCGTTGGTCGACAGCACCTCGAATTGGTGCTCGCCTTCCACGCTCGCGATCTCGATGATCGAGATGTCGAACGTGCCGCCGCCGAGGTCGTAAACCGCGATCTTGCGGTCGCCTTCCTTCTTGTCCATGCCGAAGGCGAGCGCGGCCGCCGTGGGCTCGTTGATGATGCGCTTGACGTCGAGGCCCGCGATGCGGCCGGCGTCCTTGGTCGCCTGGCGCTGCGAGTCGTTGAAGTATGCCGGGACCGTGATCACCGCCTCGGTCACTTCCTCGCCGAGGTAGTCCTCGGCCGTCTTTTTCATCTTGCGCAGGATTTCCGCCGACACCTGCTGCGGCGCGATCTTCTTGCCGCGCACCTCGACCCACGCGTCGCCGTTGTCGGCCTTGCCGATCGAAAAGGGCATCAGCGCGATGTCCTTCTGGACTTCCTTTTCCTCGAACTTGCGGCCGATCAGCCGCTTGACCGCGTAGATCGTGTTCTTCGCGTTGGTGACGGCCTGCCGCTTCGCGGACGCGCCGACGAGGATCTCGCCGTCGTCCTGGTACGCGACGACGGACGGCGTCGTGCGCGCGCCTTCCGAGTTCTCGATCACCTTCGGCTGGCCGCCTTCCATGATGGCCACGCAGCTGTTGGTGGTGCCGAGGTCGATGCCGATGATCTTGCCCATGATTGTGTCCTTACGAAATGTGCGGTTGATTGCCTGAGCGTCAAAATGGGGATTTCGGCCGCGGGATCAAGCCGTTGCCCGGAATCTCATGAATTGTTTTCGGAAGCCTTGGCCACGGCCACCAGCGCGGGCCGCAGCACGCGGTCCTGCAGCCGATAGCCTTTCTGGAAGACCTGGACGACCGTGTTCGGCGCCTCGCCGCTTTCGACCGTCGTCATGGCCATGTGCTGGTGCGGATCGAACTTCTGCCCCGCCGGGTCGATCTCGGTCACCTGCGCCTTGTCGAACGCGGCGGCAAGCTGCTTCAGCGTGAGCGCGACGCCGTCGCGCAGCGCTTCCGGCGCGGCGTCCTTCGCCGCCAGCGTCGATTCGAGCGCGTCCTTGACCTGCAGGAGGTCGCCGGCGAATTTTTCGATCGCGAATTTGTGGGCCCGCGCGACGTCGTTGGCCCCCTGCTTGCGGACGTTCTCGACGTCGGCGCGCGCGCGGAGCCAGGCGTCCTTCAGCTCGGCGGCTTCGTCTTCGGCTTTCTTGAGCAACGCCCCGATGTCGGGCGCCGGGTCAGCCGGCGGGGCCGCCGGGACTGTGTCCGAGGTCGGGGAACCCGCCGGTGTCAGGGCGGTCGGATTTTCCTGGGGATTCATCGTCACTCCTGAACGGCCATTTCGCGCTCTTTTGAGCTTCCCTACCCACAATGGGGGCACATGGGAGGATTTCAACGGATTCTACGGCTTTACCTGGGGGCGCCGAGCGCCTTGGCCCGGAGCGCCGTCATCTCCTGCGCCGCGGCGTCCTGCGGCGCGACGAGCCAACCTGCAAGGTTCCGCAGGACGAGATCGGCAAGCGCGGCGACCCACATCGGGTGCTCGTTGAGGCAGGGAATCACGTGTAAATCCTTGCCGCCGGCCCCGACGAACGATTGCCTCCCCTCGATGCCGATTTCTTCCAGCGTCTCGAGGCAGTCGGCAACGAACCCGGGACAGGCGACATCGACGCGCGCCTTGCCCTCCTTCGCCAGCGCGACCAGCCGATCCGCGGTATACGGCTGCAGCCATTGCGCCTTGCCGAAGCGGGACTGGAAGGTGACGGCGAATTGCTTCGCGTCGAGCCCGAGCTCCTGCGCGACAAGGCGCGCCGTCTTCTGACAGTGGCAATGGTAGGGGTCACCCAGCTCGAGTGCGCGCCGCGGCAGGCCGTGGAACGACAGCAAAAGGACGTCGGGCCGCCCGTGCTTCACCCAGTAATCGTTGATGCCCTGGGCCACCGCCTTGATGTACGCGGGATCGTCGTGAAAGCAATCGATCGCGCGCAGCGCCGGCATCCTCCGCAGCGTTCGCGTGTGTGCGTAGACCGCATCAAGCGCCGAGGCGGTCGTGCTCGCGGCGTACTGCGGGTAGAGCGGCACGACGAGGATGTGGTCGCAGCCCGCCGCCTTCAACCGGTCCATCGCGCCGGCCACGCCGGGATTGCCGTAGCGCATCGCCAGTTCCACGTGCACGAGCTCCGCAGGAAGGCCCATTCCCTTGAGCCGCTGGGCGAGGAGGCCCTGCAGCAGCGACCGCTGCTTGACGCTGTGCAACAGCAGCGGCGAGCCGTCCTTGCGCCAGATCGCCACATATTTTTTCGCCGACCGCGCGGGACGCGTGGTCAGGATGAACCCGTGCAGGATCGGCAGCCAGGCGAGGCGCGGAATCTCGACCACGCGCGGATCCGCGAGGAACTCGGCGAGGTAGCGGCGCACCGCCGCAGGCGTCGGTGCATCGGGCGTGCCGAGATTGACCAGGAGGACGCCGACCTTGGTCGCGCGGCCGTGCTCGAACGGCGGTTCGGGATTGAAGCGGGGCATGAGGGCAATATCCGCAGTGCGTCGGCGCGCCCGGCAATCGCGCGCGGGGACCTGTCAGGAGCGGCCGGCTCCCGATGCCGTGGTGGGCGCCGTGTTCGCGTCCCGGCCCTGCCATGCGACGAGTGCCTTGGCCGCCTTGGCGCGAATCGCCTTTTGCATCGGCGGGGCCCATCCGAGCAGCAGGCCCGGCAGCCCCAGTGCCTGCCGCGCCCA
>JBDTLY010000203.1:0-6212 GCA_039934535.1 Casimicrobiaceae bacterium
GCGTTCACGCCCGCGGCCATCGCGGTGATCAGCGCCCGCTCGGGCGGCGTGAGAAGCGGGTTCCAGATGTCGAAGATGAGGACGACGCGCAGCTTGTCGCTGTCGTTCCATGCTTCGTGCTCGATCGTGTCGTCGAACACCCACGCCTTGCCCGGCACCCATTGGCGAATGTCGTTGCCGACGCGGAACCGGCACCCGTCCGGGACGATCAGCGGCAGGTGCGTGACGAGGCGCACGTTGGTGACGCCGTTGTGCGGCGGAATCCGGGTCTTCGGCTTCAGCAGCGAGAACATCGCAGCGGGCGTGCGCCCCGCCTGCTCCGGCTTCGGGGCGCCTTCCAGCGCCGACATCGTCACAGGGCAGCGGGCGGCGTTTTCCCCGACGACGACGCCTGACTTCCACAGGTGGAACGCACTCCAGCGCGGTGAGTTGTTGAGTTCCGCGAACTGGTTCTGCGGCACGTCGTTCGGGTACGAGATGTACGGCGTGAACCCTTCCTCGCTCGCGAGGACGGCCAGGAACTCGTCGCGGATCGCATCGGTCGCCGCTTCGATGGTGTCGAGCCAGGGAAAGTCCGCCCGCTCGAAGAATTCGATCGCGGGCAGTCCCGGATAGTGAAACATGACTGATTGCGAGTCGAACCGTCGCTTCCGGCCGACCATGATGTCGACGGAATCGCGAAAACGTTTGAGGTCCTCGCCGGCGAAATCCTTGAGCGTCGATTCGAGATGCCGGTCCATGAAGGCGCCGAAATCGCGGTTGTACTGGTCCGTCTGCGCGTAGGCCTTCGCGACGGCGGCCCGAAGTTCCGGGCGCAGGTTTTCGATGGACGGCGAGACGGCGGCCACCGCGCGGTGAGCCGCGGCGGCCTGATGGGACTTGCCCTGCCGCTCGAGCAGGTCGGCGCGCAGGATCAGGGCCACCAGCTCGCGCGGATCCTGTTCCAGCGCGCGGCGAATGGCATGCTCCTCGCCGGCTTCGTCCTTCTGGTTCCGGCACGCCACGGCGAGATGGATCCACTGCTGGGGGTCCCTGCCGTCGGCGTCGACGATCCGCTGGAACATCGCGCGCGCCGACGCCATGTCGCCCAGCCGGAACGCGCGCTGGCCGAGCGCCGTCATCGTGCGCGCGTGCGTGGGCTCGAGGTCCAGGATGCGGGCCCAAAGCTTGACGGCTTCCGGCTCGCGCCCGTTTTGCATCGCGTGAACGGCCGCGCCCTCAAGCTCGGCAATTTCCCGCGCCTTCTCTTCCGCTGTCTGCATGCCGCCCGGCCCGGCGCTCATATCGACCACGTCGGCTTCTCGCCGCTGTAGTCGTCGATCGCCTCGAACATGGAGGACACGAGACTTCGCTCCGCCTCCGACAGCTCCGGGCGCCAGATCTCGAACAGGAGGATCACGCGAGTCCGGTCGCTCGAGTTCCAGGCCTCGTGCTCGATCGTGTCGTCGAACGCCCATGCCTTGCCCTCGACCGGCGTGCGCGTGTCGTTGCCGACGCGAAAGCCGCAGTTCGGCGGAACGATGAGCGGCAGGTGGCAGATGAGGCGGGTGTTGACGAGTCCGGAGTGCGGCGGAATCCGGGTGCCGGGGCGCAACTGCGAGAACAGGACCGACGGCGACCGGTTCTTTACATGCGCCAGTGGAATTCGGGAGATCACTTCCATCGTTCGTGGGCAGCGCGCGGCGTGCCCGGGCACCACGGCGCCATCCTTCCAGAAATAGTAGGCGCTCCAGTTGGGGTTGTCCTGCATCCCGTCCTGCTCCCTGTGCGGCCGCTTCGGGTCGCCCTGGATGTAGGGCGTGAATGCAGCGTCCTCCCGCAGGACCTCCTGGAGCTCGGCGCGGATGTCCGCCGTCGCGGCTTCCACCTCGTCCATCCAAGGAAACGCCTCCCGCTCGAAAAACTGGATCTGCGGTAGCTCCGGGAAGTAGAAGGCGTGCGGTTGCTGGGAGTAGATCTTCTTGCGCCCGAGCAGGATGTCAAGCGCCTGGCTGAACCGCGCGGCGGAGCGCCCGGCGGCGAGGCCGCGCCCGACCAGGCGCTCGCGCAGAAAGTCCTCGAATTCCCCGGCATAGCGCTCGCACATCGTCGCGGCGCGCGCGAGGTCGTTCCGCAGGTCGAGCGGTAGCTTGTCGGCCGGCGGCGCGTTCTTCACCGCGAACAGGTAAAACGACGACGCGGCGCGCGCGTCACCCGCCTCCGCCAGGTGGTCGGCCTTGAGCAGCAATGCGCGCAGGTTGCGCGGGTCTTGCGCCAACGCGCGTTCCGCGGCAGCGAGCGCCGCCGCCTTGTCCCCCAGGTCCCGGCAGGCGTAGGCCAGCGCTGCGCAGACGGCCGCATCGGCGCTGCCCGCCGCCACGATCCGCTCGAACGACGCGCGCGCCTTGCGCGCATCGCCGCTGCGCAGCGCTTCGAAGCCGGTCTGGGCGAGCGAGCGTGCGTCGATGGGGAGCGTGGACATGATGACCGGGGCTTCCGTTCCAATGATGCGATTGCGGCAGCCGGATCGCTTCCGGGCCGGACGAGAGAATACCAAATCCGGTGTACGATTTGCGCTCTCCATCGGCGACCACCCGGGCGGATCCCACCGTGTTCCTCAAGATCAAGAACCTGCTGGCACCTGCCGAGACTGCGCGGCTCGTGACGCTGAGCCGCGAGCTGCGCTTTGTCGACGGCCGGGCATCGAATCCGGCCAATCAGACGAAAGACAACTTGCAGGCGGATCACACCGATCCGAAGTACGCCGAATCCGTGCAGATCGTGAATGTGGCGTTGGCACGCTCGCGCGAGTTCGTCGATTACGCGATGCCGAGGCACGTGGCGCCGCCCCTGCTTTGCCGCTATGCGCCGGGCATGAAATACGGCGCGCATGCCGATTCGGCGCTGATCCAGGTCGGCAATGCGCGCATCCGGTCCGACCTGTCCTGCACGGTCTTCGTCAGCGACCCATCGACCTACGAAGGGGGCGAGCTGTCGATCGAGGTCGGCAACCTCGCGGTTCCGTTCAAGGGCGCGGCCGGAGACGCCATTCTCTACCCGTCGACGACGCTGCACGAGGTGATGCCGGTGCGTTCCGGCGAGCGGCTGGTGTCGATCACGTTCATCGAGAGCTGCATCGCGGACGAGCACCAGCGGACGCAGGTCTACGAGCTGAACGAGATCGCGGCGCTCGAGGGGCTCGCCATGAAGTGGGAGAGCCGCGTTCGCCTCGACGTCGTGCGCCAGAATTTGATGCGTATGTGGTCGACAACCTAGGAGCTGGAGCGATTCAGGATCGCTCCGACGGCGGTCTCCGATTCTGCGGTCCGCTCGAGCCAACGCATGCCCATGCGTATTTCCTCGCGATTGTCGCGGCGCGAGTCGCGCAGGACTTCCGCGCGCACTTCGGGCGTGAAAGCGAATTCCGGCGCCTTCGAATAGCGCATCAGGACGGGACTGCGGCCGACTTGGGGCAGATATCGCTGATCGACCTCAATTCCGAAATGGCCAAGGATCATCGCCATGCTCGCTCCGACATCGGCAAGGAATGCCTCGAAATCGAGGGGCATTACGATTCCGGCGAACCGTTCCGTCGCGTCCATCTGCGCAAACGTCTCCGCAAGCCAGCTCATCGCGGCCAACTCGCCGATCGACATCGTGTGCAGCGCTGCGGGAGGCGTCGCCAGGCGCGAGCACAACCGGCGTATGCGCTCCTGCCCATGGCCGCGGAGGTCTACCGGCGAATTCCGCCCGGCCAGCAACGTCGCGAGATACGGTTCCGCGCGCAGGTTGAGATAGAGGGCGCGCGATGCGACGTTGCTATGGAGAATCGCGGCCGCGATGCGGCCGGTGCTGCTCGTTGCCTTTACCACGACGGCACGCGTCGTGTCGTAGCCGCGAGACCACAAATTCACGAACGTGGAAAGGGTGACGTCGAAATCAATGTCGCTGAGAAGCGCGTCGGGCTGGCCCACCAGGTCGTGAGCCTCGGCCAGCGTTCGGAGTGGCAGTGGTTCGCGGAGTGACAGCACGCGACCTGTTTCATCAAGCAGCCGGCTCACAAGCGTCGAGCCGACATGGCCGGTATGAAAGATGAAATGAACCGGGTGTCTGCTTGGGACGCGTCGCGATGCGTCGGCGACACGGCCCATCGGAAGCCATGCGCCTTGCGTCGCCGGGGAAAGAATTCGATCGTCGAGGAAGCTGGCGGCGCGATAGCCGGCAGCATCGAAGCGGATGACGAGCACCGATTCGCGCACCAGGTCGAACTTCTGCGGGTACGCGTCGGGTGTTGCGGGCAATCGTGCCAGAAGCTCGTCTGCGATCGCGGTGGGCCGTTCCACTGTCAATTCCTGCCGGGGGTAGAATAAAACCGTACGATCGCTGTTCACATCATATCGCGAGCCGAACGCCGAGGAGTTTGCCATGAAGACAAAAGTGCCTTGGGTCTTTCTGATTGCGGCAGTTGCCGGCGCCGCGGTCGTCACCTCGCCGTACGCGGCTGCGCCGGCGTCGACCGACCGACTCGTGCAGGTGAAAACGCGGACTCTCGACGAGTTTTACCTCTTGCCGAAAGCGGATATCGCCGCCTATCGCCGCGTCATGATCGACATGCCGCGGGTGGAGCTCCAGAAAGGCTGGCTCAAAAGCATGAACCAGTACCGCGACGTGTCCCGCTGGCTCGTCCCCGAGGACGCGCAGCGCATTGCGAACGACGCGGCAGGCGCCATGAAAACGGCCGTGGACGCGGCCTTCGCGGCCCGGGGCTACGAGATCGCCACGGCGCCCGGCGAGGGCGTCCTGCGCCTGACGCCGACGGTAACGGAACTGTTCGTGAATGCGCCCGACGTCCCGGCGCCGGGCATCCAGGTCGCGATCGTCCACATGGAAGCCGGGACGGCTACGTTGCGCCTCGAGGCGCGCGACGCGGTCACGGGAACGCTCGTCGGGCAGGTCGTCGACCGCGACACGGCACGCGAGGTCGGCCGCTTCGACCGGGCGACTCGGGCGTCGAACAATTTCTGGTTCGAGGCCATGTTCCGGCAATGGGCGGCCAACTGCGCGAAGGAATTCGAGGCCGTCAAAGCGGTGCCGTGACCCTTCCGGGCGCAGCACCCGCGCGCTACTTCAGGCGCAGGACCTTGATCAGCCCGTTGCGGCCGGCGATCGTGAGGTTGTAGCTGCCGAGCGCGCCGCGTTCGACCTTGACCTTCATCGTGGCGCCCTGCGCGGGATCGAGCACCACGGTGCCGTCGCTGTCCAGCTGTCGCCAGACCTGCCCGTTCTGCAGGATGAACACCGCCTTGCCGCGCGGGGTCTTTGCGAATTCGAGCACGTCGTCCGTGATCTCGTTGATCTCGCCGGGCTGCGACTCCGGCGGCGGCTTGCCGAAGTCCTCGGGCTTCGTGACCGGTTGCGGGCGCGAGAATCCGAACCATTCGAGGAACCCGGACTTGGTCGGGGTTGCTTCAGGTGCGGGCACCGCGAGTGCGCTCTTTGCGCGCGGCACCGCGGCGTCGAAGCATTTGAGCCGCTCCGCGGCGTCCGCGACATCGGCGCACTTCGCCATTTCGGCGAGGGCGTCGCGCGTGGCGTCGGCGCTTGCGGGCCCGGCGGCCATTGCCCCCGCGAACGCCAGCAAAATGGCGGGAATGACGGAAACGGAATTTGATCGCATGAGCAATTCGCGGCGGCGAGACACCCTCGACGCCGCGGCTACTTCACCAGCGGAATCGCGACGGCCAGGTCGTAATCCTGGAACGCGCGGATCTTGCCTTCGAGCTGGAGGTAACGCGCGGCCTTTCTCGGCGGCAGCGCCTTCATGACGGCGTTATGCATTTTCCGGCGCGCCTTGATTTCGGTCTCGTCGGACAAGAGCATCTGGTTCGCCACGTTCTTCGCGAAGACGTCGGACAGTGGCCGGTCGTTGCCGACGAGCGCTTCGACGGCGAGCGCCATTTGCCGGTTCGCGGTGCCGAGGCTGCGCTGGTAGGCATCGTAGATCGGCCAGAACTTCTTTTCCTCGGCAGGCGTGAGCTCGAGTGTCCTGGCCACGAGGGCCCGCTTGTCGGCCTTGACCGCGGCGCGCAATGCCTGCATGTCGTTGGCCGGGGCGGGCTGGACCTGGGCTGCGGCGGGCGCGGCCGCGATGGCGAGCGCGATGAACGCGGCGGCAGCGAGGTTTCGTTTCATCGTGAATCCCTGAGAGGGTTGGCCGTAGACACCACATACAC
>JBDTLY010000204.1:0-6190 GCA_039934535.1 Casimicrobiaceae bacterium
CGACCGCGCAGAAGCTCGACAAGCTCGGCATGCGCGGCTCGAACACCTGCGAGCTCGTGTTCGCCGATTGCGCGGTGCCCGCCGAGAACGTGCTGGGCGCCGAAGGGCAGGGTGTCAATGTCCTGATGAGCGGGCTCGACTACGAGCGCGCGGTGCTGGCGGGCGGGCCGCTCGGCATCATGGCGGCGTGCATGGACGTCGTCATGCCGTATGTGCACGAGCGTTCGCAATTCGGCCAGCCGATCGGCGAATTCCAGCTGATGCAGGGCAAGATCGCCGACATGTACACGACGATGAACGCGTGCCGCGCCTACGTGTACGCGGTCGGCCAGGCGCTCGACCGCGGCGGGCTCTCCGGGCGCTCGGCGCGCAAGGACGCCGCCGGCGCGATCCTGTATGCGTCGGAGAAGGCGACGTGGATGGCGGGCGAGGCGATCCAGGCGCTGGGCGGCAACGGCTACATCAACGACTATGCAACCGGGCGCCTATGGCGCGACGCGAAGCTCTACGAGATCGGCGCCGGCACGTCGGAGATCCGGCGGATGCTGGTCGGCCGCGAATTGTTCAACGAGACGAAATGACATGGCGCTCCAGCTGAAACCTGCGTGCGAGAAATGCGCGGCGCCGCTGCCGCCCGCGGCCGACAACGCCCGCATCTGCACCTACGAATGCACGTTCTGCGCGCGCTGCGCCGATGCCATTTCGGGCGTCTGCCCGAACTGCGGCGGCGAGCTCGTGCCGCGGCCGCGGCGCGTCGCAAAGCCCGTCGAGTGATAAAGGAAACACGAATGCTGAACGATCCGATTGTCATCGTGGGCGCCGCCCGCACGCCGATGGGCGGTTTTATGGGCGATTTCGCCTCCGTCGCGGCGAGCGATCTCGGTGCGGTCGCGATCAAGGCAGCTGTCGAGCGCGCCGGCATCACGCCGGGCGACGTCCAGGAAGTGATCATGGGCAACGTGCTGCCAGCAGGGCAGGGACAGGCGCCCGCGCGGCAGGCGTCGATTAAGGCGGGCCTGCCGCTGTCGACCGGCGCAACGACGGTCAACAAGATGTGCGGCTCGGCGATGAAAGCGGCGATGCTCGCGCACGACCTCATCGTCGCCGGCACCAACGACATCATGGTCGCGGGCGGCATGGAATCGATGTCCAACGCGCCGTACCTGCTGCCGAAGGCGCGCGCCGGCTATCGCATGGGCCACCAGACGGTTGTCGACCACATGTTCATGGACGGCCTCGAGGACGCGTACGACAAGGGCCGCCTGATGGGAACGTTCGCCGAGGAATGCGCGGGATCGTACGCGTTCACGCGCGAGGCTCAGGACGCGTTCGCGCTGACGTCGCTGTCGCGGGCGCTCGCCGCGAACAACGACGGCACGTTCGCGTGGGAAATCGCGCCGGTCACGGTGCAGGGCCGCAAGGGCGATGTCGTGATCGCCAACGACGAGCAGCCCGCGAAGGCGTCGCCCGACAAGATCCCGACGCTGAAGCCCGCGTTCCGCAAGGACGGTACCGTCACGGCGGCGAACTCGAGCTCGATTTCCGACGGCGCGGCGGCACTCGTGCTGATGCGGCGCTCGACCGCGGAGAAGCGCGGATTGAAGCCGCTCGCAATCATCCTTGCCCATGCGACGCACGCGCAGGAAGCGGCGCTTTTCACGACCGCGCCGGTCGGCGCGATCGCCAAGGTCCTGGCGGCGACGGGCTGGACGGCGAAGGACGTCGACCTCTACGAGATCAACGAGGCGTTCGCCGTCGTGGCGATGGCGGCGATGAAGGAGCATGCGATCCCGCACGAAAAGGTCAACGTCCACGGCGGCGCGACCGCGCTCGGCCATCCGATCGGCGCGTCCGGCGCGCGGATACTCGTCACGCTGATTGGCGCCTTGCGCAAGCACGGAAAGAGTCGCGGAGTGGCCGCGCTGTGCATCGGCGGCGGTGAGGCGACCGCCATGGCGATAGAGCTCTGCTGAGGCAAACTGCAATGCCCTCGCTCGAAAGCTATCTGCTGTTCCTCGCCGCAAGCGTGCTCCTCGTGCTCACGCCGGGGCCGAACCTGCTCTATCTCGTCTCGCGCACGTTGTGCCAGGGCCGCCTGGCCGGGTTCGTGTCGTTGGCGGGCACCACGACCGGATTCGTCGTTCACATCCTTGCCGCATCGCTTGGGCTATCCGCTGTTTTCCTTGCCGTACCGGTCGCCTACGACGCGCTGCGCTGGGCCGGCGCCGCCTACCTTGTCTACCTCGCGTGGGACTCGGTCCGCGCTGGAAGCGGCGGTCTCTTCGCGCCGCGGACATTGCCGGCGGCGGCGCCCGCGAAGCTGTTTCGCATGGGGCTGCTCACCAGCATCCTGAATCCGAAGGTCGCGCTGTTCTATCTGGCGCTCTTTCCGCAGTTCGTCGACCCGGCGCGTGGCAGCGTCCTCGGCCAGTCGCTCGTGCTGGGTGCGACCCAGATCGTGGTCGCGGTGATCGGCGACTCGATGTTCGTGCTCGCGGCGGCGCTGATCGCGCGCTGGCTCGCGGAACGCCCGCTGTGGGCGGCGGCGCAGCGGTGGGTGCTAGCGGGGGTATTCGTGGCGATCGCCGCGAAGCTCGCGCTGGACGAGCGGCGATGACCGCCGCGCCGCCGCATACGCTGATCTATGCCAAGCTGACCGGCGTCGCGCTGGTGTGGGGCGGCTCGTTCATCGCCGCGCGAGTCGTGGCGGTCGAGATGCCCGCAGCGACGGCGGCGTTGTGGCGTTACCTGATCGCGACGACCGCGCTCCTCGCACTTTCGTTCATGCTGGAACGCGGGCTCCCGCGGCTGTCGCGCGCGCAAGTCATGGGTGTGTCGCTGCTCGGGGTGACTGGTGTCGTGCTCTACAGCCTTTGCTTCATGTATGGCATGCAAAGCGTTTCGGCGTCGCGCGGCTCGCTGATCATCGCGACCGTGCCCGCCGCAACGCTCCTCGGCGGCGCGCTGTTCCTGCACGAGCCGCTGACGCTGCGGCGCGGCGCGGGCATCGCGATCGCGCTCTTCGGGGTCGCCGTCGAGCTCGGGCGCGGCAATCCTCTGGCGCTGTTCCAGGGGCATGCCGGCATCGGTGAGGTGTGGCTGTTCGGCTGCGTGATGGCGTGGGCCGCTTACACGCTTCTCGGCAGACGCCTGCTGACGGACCTGTCGCCTTTGTCCGCGACGACGTACGCGGCGCTCATCGGTACGGCGCTGCTCGTCGTCCTGTGCGCCGCGACCGGCGACCTGGTGCTGCCGGCCGCCACGCCGAGCGGCTGGGGCGGGCTCGTTTTCCTGGGATTATTCGGCACGGCGCTCGCCTACATCTGGTTCTACGACGGCGTGCGGGCGATCGGCCCCGCGCGCACGTCGGTGTTCGTGAACCTGGTGCCGATCTTCGCGATCACGTTCGCCGTGTTCCTGCTGCACGAGCCGCTCGAGCTGTCGATGATCGTCGGCGCGGTGCTGGTCGTGTCCGGTGTCTTCATCATCAACCGGCCGGAACGCCCGGACGCCGTGGCTTCCGCTGCGACGTCGCGCTGACGCCATGATCCTGACCGAGGCGCAGCAGCAGATCCGCGACGCGCTGCGCGCGTTCGCGCAGCGCGAGCTCGCGCCGAAGGCGGCGGGCTGGGATCGCGAGGGACATTTCCCGCGCGAGGAACTGCGCGCGCTGGGCGCGCTCGGCGCGCTTGGCATAGTCACGCCGGAGCGCTGGGGCGGCGCCGGGCTCGACTACGTCTGCCTCGCGCTCGCGCTGGAGGAGATCGCCGCGGGAGACGGGGCGACCTCGACCATCGTGAGCGTCCAGAATTCGGTCGTGTGTGGTCCCATCGCCGCCTTTGGCACGGACGCGCAGAAGGAGCGCTGGCTCTTGCCGCTTGCCCGCGGCGAGATGCTCGGCTGCTTCTGCCTGACCGAGCCGCAGGTCGGCTCCGACGCCGGGGCGATTGCGATGCGCGCGCAACGCCAGGGCGACACCTACGTCCTCGATGGCGTCAAGCAGTTCATCACCACCGGCAAGAACGCCGACGTCGCGGTGGTGTTCGCCGTGACCGACAAGGGTGCGGGGAAGAAAGGCATTTCGGCGTTCATCGTCGACACGAAGACCGCCGGCTACGTCGTCGCGCGCGTCGAGGACAAGCTCGGACAGCGTGCCTCGGACACGGCGCAAATCGTTTTCGACAATTGCAGGGTGCCGGCTGCAAATCTCCTGGGCCGCGAAGGCGAAGGCTACCGGATTGCGCTCGGGAACCTCGAGGCCGGACGCATCGGCATCGCCGCGCAGGCCGTCGGCATGGCGCGCGCCGCGTTCGAGTCGGCGCTCGGCTACGCGCGCGAGCGGACGAGCTTCGGCAAGCCGTTGACCGGCCACCAGGCGGTGAACTTCAAACTGGCGGACATGGCGACCGAAATCGAAGTCGCGCGGCAGATGGTCTGGCATGCCGCCGCGTTGCGCGACGCGGGCCTGCCCTGCCTCAAGGAAGCTTCCATGGCGAAGCTCTTCGCGTCGGAAATGGCCGAGCGCGTGTGTTCCGCCGCCATCCAGGTCTATGGCGGCTACGGTTACGTCAACGATTTTCCGGTCGAGCGGATTTACCGCGACGTGCGCGTGTGCCAGATCTACGAAGGCACGAGCGAAATCCAGCGGCTGGTCATCGGCCGCGCCATCGCCGGCTGAGCCGGCACAACGGGAAGGCACCATGTCCGCGCCGATCGACTTCTACTTCGACTTTTCCTCGCCGTATGGCTACCTCGCCTCGCAGAAGATCGAGGCGCTCGCAGCAAAGCACGGCCGTGAGGTCGATTGGCACCCGATCCTGCTCGGCGCGGTGTTCCGGCAAACCGGTGGCGTGCCGCTGGTCGATATTCCGTTGAAAGGCGACTACTCGAAGCGCGATTTCGAGCGGAGCGCGCGCTTTCACGGACTGCCGAAGTTCAACATGCCGTCGCGCTTTCCGATTCCGTCGCAGGCGCCCGCGCGGATCGTGCTCTGGCAGAAGGCGCGCGACACGTCCGCCGTGGCGCGTCTTATCGACGCCTATTATCGTGCCTTTTTCGTCAACGACATCGACATCTCCGTGCCGGACAACGCGGCCGCCGTCGCGGCGAAGACGGGTATCGACGTCGCGGCAGCGAGGGCCGCGATCGACGATCCGGCGGTCAAGGATGCGCTGAAAAGCGAAGTCGACCAGGCGATTGCGCGCGGCGTGTTCGGCTCGCCCTTCGTCTTCGTCGATGGCGAGCCGTTCTGGGGGCTCGACCGCTTCGACCAGGTCGACCGGTGGCTCGCGACCGGAGGGTTTTGAGACGATGGCCGACTACACGCTCTACTGCTTCGCGCAATCCGGTAACGCCTACAAGCCGGCGCTGGCGCTCGAGCTCGCCGGCGCGGACTGGGCGCCGCGCTTCGTCGATTTCTTCAACGGCGAGACGCGCACGCCGGCCTATCGCGAGATCAACGTGATGGGCGAGGTGCCGTTGCTGGAGCACAAAGGCCAGCGCCTGTCGCAATCGGGCGTCATCCTCGACTACCTTGCCGGTTCGCTCGGCGAATTCGGCCCTGCCGGCGACACGGAGCGCCGCGAGATCCTGCGCTGGCTCTTGTGGGACAACCACAAGCTCACGAGCTACACGGCGACCTACCGGTTCCTGCGCACGTTCACGAAGGACGCCGATCCGGCCGTGCTCGAGGTTTTCCGCAAGCGCGCCGAGACCGCCTGGGGCGTGCTTGACGCGCACCTCGCGGGGCGCCGCTACGTCGTCGGCGACCGTTTGACGATCGCCGACCTGTCGTTGTGCGGCTACCTGTTCTTCGCCGACGAGATAGGCGTCGACTGGGCGGCCTATCCGGGCATTCGCGGCTGGCTCGAGCGGATACAATCCGAACCGCGCTGGGCGCATCCGTACAAGCTCATGCCGGGGCACCCGTTGCTCGTCTCCTGAAACCGCCTCCATGCCCGTCATCGAAACGAAGCTCGATCCGCGCGACGCGACGTTCGCGAAGAATCGCGAGGCGATGACGGCGCTCGTCGCCGACTTGAAGGTGAAGGTGGAAGAGATCGAGCAGGGCGGCGGCAAGGGCCCGCGGGCGAAGCACACGGCGCGCGGCAAGCTCCTGCCGCGCGAGCGCGTGCGCGCGCTGATCGACCCGGGCTCGCCGTTCCTCGAGTTCTCGCAGCTCGCCGCGCAC
>JBDTLY010000205.1:0-6178 GCA_039934535.1 Casimicrobiaceae bacterium
AGGCGGCAACGCTCGGCGTGCTCGCCGCGGCGCTTTCGACGGCGCTTGCCGCGCTCGGCGCGGGCTACGCGGTCGCCAAGGTCGGCGCTGCCGCGATTGGCGCGCTCGCGGAAAAGCCCGAACTCTTCGGCCGTTTGCTGATCCTGGTCGGGTTGGCTGAAGGCATTGCGATCTACGGGCTTATCGTCTCGATCCTGATTCTCAACCGGCTCGGCTGATGTCGCCGCTGTTTTACATCGGCGACGAGGCGACCGCGGCCGGATTTAGCCTCGCGGGCGCGCAGGTCGCGATCCCGGCGGCCGGTGGCGAAGCCGCAGCGCTGGCCTTCGCGCGCGACAACGCCGCGTTGATCCTCGTCTCCGCTTTCATCGCCGCGCGGATTCCGCCGCGCGACATGGCCGCCGCGGAGCTGGCGCTGTCACCGCTGACGTTGATCATTCCCGACCTGCGCGACGAGGTCGCGCCGCCCGATCTCGCGATGCGTCTTCGCCGACAGCTCGGCCTGGAGGATCCGCAATGACGCTCGAGTTGCGCACGCAGGCGCTCATCGACCTCGTAGCCGCAGATCGCGCGCGCCGCAGCGATGCGGTTCTCGCGGAGGCGCGGGTGCGCGCCGCGGAGACGCTCACGGCGGCGCATCGCCAAGCGAGGCAACGCATGCGCGAGGCGTTCGACGAGGAGCGCCACCTGTTCTCGGCTCGGGTGGGCGCAGCGCAAGCGGGGCTCGAGACCCACCGCCGGTTGCGGGAGCAGCGGCGCGCGAACGAGATGTTGGTGGACGGGCTCGAGAAATTGCCGCAGGCATTGTGCGATCACTGGCAGCAGCGCGCGGCACGCGACGCATGGGTGGAAGGGGTCGTCGCCGAAGCGCGCGCCGTGTTGCCGCATGGCGCCTGGCGCATCGCGCATGCCCCGGGATTGACGGACGACGAGCGGATCGCCACCGCGAACTTGCTCGGGGAATTCTGCGACACGCCTCCCGAGTTCCTTGCCGATGCGGGGCTCCGCGCAGGCATGAAGATCGCCGCAGCCGGCAACGTCGTCGACGCCACCCTCGCCGGACTCGTCGCCGACCGCGTGGCAATCGGCGCCAGCCTGCTGAAGCACCTGGAGATCGACGCATGAGCCGCGCGACGATCCGCTGGATTTCGGGACCCGTGCTTCGTGCCACCGCAACCGGACCGTTCGCGCTGCGCGAAGCGGTGCGTGTGGGCGACGACGCGCTGCTGGGCGAAGTCGTGCGCCTCGACGGCGACGAGATCACGGCTCAGGTCTACGAGGACACGACCGGGCTGCGGCCCGGGGCCATCGTCGAGGGCGACGGCACACCGCTCGCCATTCCCCTCGGGCCTGGACTGCTCGGCCATATCTTCGACGGCCTGCTGCGGCCGCTCGCCGGCGCGGAAATCGTGAACGTGCAGCCCGGCAAGCGCGTGTCCGCGCCGCGATCGTTCGTGTTCGCGCCGGGCGTGCAATGCGGCGCGACCTTGCGCGGCGGAGCGATCCTCGGCACCGCAACGTCCGCGACAGGCATCGTGCAGAAATGCCTGCTGTCGCCGGATGTCGCCGGCACGATCGTCGCGATCGTCGCGCTTGGAGACTACTTCGAGGATGCGGCCATCGGCACGTTGCGCGACGCCGCGGGACACGAACACGTGCTTGCGATGACGCATACGTGGCCCGTTCGGAAGCCGCGCCCGGTCGCGGGTCGCCTGCCGACGACAGCGCCTCTCGTCACCGGCCAGCGCATCCTCGACAGCCTTTTCCCCGTCGCGCAAGGCGGCAAGGCCGCCATTCCGGGCGGGTTCGGAACGGGCAAGACGGTGCTGCTCGAAGCGCTGGCGAAGGGCTGCAACGCCGACGTCATCGTCTACCTCGGCTGCGGCGAGCGCGGCAACGAGATGGCAGGCGTGCTCGAGGAATTCCCGGGACTCACCGATCCGCGCACCGGCCGTCCGCTGATGGAGCGCACGGTAATCATCGCGAACACGTCCAACATGCCGGTCGCCGCGCGCGAAGCGTCGATCTATTCCGCCGTCACCGTGGCCGAGTACTTTCGCGATCAGGGTCTCCATGTCGCGCTGATGGCCGACTCGACCTCGCGCTGGGCCGAGGCGCTGCGCGAAGTGTCCGGACGCTTCGGCGAACTCCCCGGCGAAGGCGGATATCCGGCGTACCTGTCGTCGCGCGTCGCGGATTTTTACGAGCGCGCGGCACTCGTCGAGCCCCTGGCCGGCGGCACTGGATCAGTGACGATCATTGGCGCGATCAGTCCGCCTTCCGGCGACTTTTCGGAGCCGGTCACCTCGCATACAAAGCGTTACGTCAAGGCGTTCTGGGCGCTCGACGTGAAACGCGCGCAGGCGCGCTTTTATCCGGCGATCAATCCGCTGCAGTCCTACGCCGAGGATGCGCGTGACTTCGCGCCGTGGTGGGCAGCCCAGGGGAACGACCGCTGGTTCGCGCTGCGCCGGCGCTTTCTGACGCTGCTGGACGAGGAGGCGCGGCTCGAGCGGATGGCGCGCATCATCGGCCGGGACGCCCTTCCCCCGCGCCAGCAGCTCACTCTATTCTGCGCGGGGCTCGTCAACGATGCGTTCCTGCGCCAGTCCGCGTATTCGGACAACGACCGCGTATGCGCGCCAGCCCGGCAAGCGGCGATGATGCGCGTGCTCGTCCATTTCTTCGATCTCGCCGAGCTGGCGCTTGCGCAAGGCGCGACGCCGGCCGCCATCGCGCAGATGCAATGCGTGCGCCCGTTGCAGCGGCTCGGCGAGGACATCGGCGATGCCGAGCTCGGTCGGTTTGCCGCGTTGTCCGAAGCGCTCGAGCGCGAGTTCGAGGCGATGACCGGATCGAAGGAGCCGCACGATGCGCCTCACGTGTGAAGGCGCCGCAACGAGGCTCGAAGGGCCGCTCCTGTTCCTTCGCCGGACGCTCGATGTCGGCCTCCAGGATGCCGTCGAGGTGCAGGGCGCCGACGGCGGCGCGCGCCTGGGCCGGATCGCGGCCATCGATGACGACGTGATGACAATCGAAGTGCTCGAAGCCACGGCGGGACTCACGCTTCCGGGTACTGTCGTGCGCTTTTTCGGGGAGCCGTTGTCGTTCGGCGTTGCGCCGTCGATCCTGGGCCGCGTCTTCAACGGCGTCGGCCAGGTGATCGACGGCGGCCCGCCGCTCCCGGCGCGGGAGCGCCTGCGCATCGACGGCCTGCCGATCAATCCGGTGGCGCGGGCGATGCCGCGCGACTTCATCGAGACCGGCGTCACGACCCTCGACCTGATGAACAGCCTCGTCCGTGGGCAGAAGCTGCCGCTGTTCTCGGGCGGCGGGCTGCCGCACGACCGCCTCGCCGTCGACATCGCCACGCACGCGCGCATCCGCAACGCCGGCAGCGGCGAGTTCGCCATCGTGTTCGCCGGCATCGGCGTGCCCTACGACAGCGCCGAGTATTTCCGGCGCAGCCTCGAGCAGAGCGGCGCGCTCGAACGCACGGCGCTGTTCCTCAACCTCGCGAGCGACTCGTCGACGCAGAGGCTGCTGACGCCGCGCTTCGCGCTCACCGCGGCCGAATACCTGGCCTTTCATTGCGGCAAGCACGTGCTCGTGATCCTGACCGACATGACGAACTACGCCGAGGCGCTGCGCGAGGTCTCGTCGTCGAAGGGCGAGATTCCGAGCCGCAAGGGATTTCCGGGTTACATGTATTCGGATCTCGCGACCTTGTTCGAGCGCGCCGGGTGCATCAAGGGCGTTGCGGGAACACTGACGCAGTTGCCCATCGTGACCATGCCCGCCGACGACATCGGCCATCCGATACCGGACCTCACCGGCTACATCACCGAGGGTCAGATCGTTCTCTCGCGCGACCTCGACCGGCGCGGCATCTATCCGCCGGTCAACGTGCTGCCGTCGCTGTCGCGGCTGATGAAGGACGGCACCGGAGGCAAGTACACGGACCCCGACCACCCGGCGCTCGCGAGCCAGCTCTACGCCGCCTATGCGCGCGCGGTGCAGGCGCGCGTCCTCGCGAGCGTCGTCGGCGAGGAGGGGCTCGCGGACACCGATCGCAGGTATCTCGCGTTCGGCACCGCGTTCGAGGGGCAGCTGGTCGCGCAGGACGGCGCGCGCACGCTCGAAGAGAGCATGGCGGTCGGGTGGAAGTTGCTCGCGGGGCTGCCGCAAAGCGAGCTCGCGCGGTTGTCCGACGCGCAGATCGAACGGCATCTCGCCAAACGAGCGGCCACGCCGGCATGAGCGACGCGACCCCCACGCGCAGCGTGGTCCTCGAAATGAAGGATGAGCGTCGTGCGATGCACGACGGCTACGTGTTCCTCGACGAGAAATGCCTGTTGCTCGCGGGCGAAATGCTGCGCGAGCTGGAACGCTACGACGCGCTGCGGCGCACTTTCTCCATGGCCCATGCGGCCGCCATCGACCGGCTGCGCGATGCGATCGCACGGCACGGGCTCCAGGGACTCGAGGTCTACCCTGGCGCCGATGCCGCGAGGACGACGATCGCGCGTACGGCGCGCACGCTGATGGGCGTGCGCCTGCAGGGGGCGGAACTCGCAGGCGAACTGCCGGCGGCCGAGCGCGCCATCGATGCGTCACCCGAGGCGGAAGCCTGCCGGCGCGCATTCACCGCGCTGTCGTCCGCCGCGGCACCGCTTGCCGCGGTCAGCGGCAACCTCGAGCGCCTGTCATTTGAATACAAGCGTTCGGTTCGGCGCGCCCGCGCGCTGCAGGACGTCCTGCTGCCGGAACTCGACCGCGACGTAAGCGACCTCGAGACGCGCCTCGAGGAGCTCGAGCAGGAGGATGCGATCTGGATGCGGCGAGGGCGATCGTGATCACCCGCGCGCCACCGGCGGAGTGATATTGCCGGCGCTCCGCTCCGGGAACGCCGCCATGCCGTGCGTTGCCTACGCGCGGCGCCGCAGGGTGACGTACGCGAGCGCCGCGAGCACCAGCGCCATCAGCAGCATTGCGAACGGCGACATCGTCGGCACCACCGACACGTCGTCCGTGCCCTGAAAGGCGCAAACATTTGCAGGGGGGGTTGTCGAATCGTTGACCTGGTTCACGACCAGGGTGATCGTCTGGCCCGCGGCAAGGTTGACTTGAAGCGGAGTCGACCCGGGTTGGCTGGGGTCGCCCACGCTGAGGCCCGGGTCGCCCAGGTAGTTGGTCGCGAGGTTGGTCGGATCGAACGCGCCGCTGTAGGCCGACACGAACGCGCCGAACACGTTACCGCCGCCCGAACACGACGCGGTCAGCGCGTGAGTCGCCGCTCGTAGCGAACGTCGGGCTCGCGCTCTTCGCAGCCGCTGCCATCCGTGAACTCGACGGCGACGAACCCGTTGCGCTCGTAGAACCGCCGCGCGCCGGCGTTGCGCTGGAACGTCCAAAGTCGCAGGACGCCAAGGGGCGTCGCCTCGCCAAGCATCCTGTCGAGGAGGCGCTGTCCGATTCCGGCGCCCGTATGGCCCGGCGCGAGATACAGCTGCCGCAGCCATTCGCCGTCGCGCATCGCGACGCCGACGACTTGAACGCCGTCCACCGCGAGCCAGACCGAGTGGCGCGCGAAGACGCCGCGGATCCACGCGGCATCCTCTTCCGGAGTGTGCGGCTCGCGCAGCCCGGGCAACGTTGCGCGCATCGCCGCGCGCTGCACCGCCATGGCCGCGTCGGCTTCCGCGTCGAGCCGCGCGGGATCGGGCCGGCAGATCGCGACGTCCGGCATTGCGCCCGCGTCAGCCGAGGAGATCGCCCGACACCTTGCGGCCTCGCGCGGCGCGCGCGGTGGGCGCCGTCTCGCGGCCGCGCCGCGCCGCATGCGTATCGAGCACCGGCCGCAGATAGCGCCCGGTGTGGCTCGCCGCGACCTTGACGATTTCCTCCGGCGGTCCCTGGGCGATGATGCGCCCGCCCCCGCCGCCGCCTTCCGGCCCGAGGTCGATGATCCAGTCGGCCGTCTTCAGCACGTCGAGGTTGTGCTCGATCACGACCACCGTGTTGCCATGGTCGCGCAACCGGTGCAGCACGGTCAGCAGCATCTCGATGTCGTGGAAATGGAGGCCGGTCGTCGGCTCGTCCAGGATGTACAACGTGCGCCCCGTGTCGCGCTTCGACAGTTCGAGCGCGAGCTTCACGCGCTGCGCCTCGCCGCCCG
>JBDTLY010000206.1:0-6146 GCA_039934535.1 Casimicrobiaceae bacterium
ACGGGTATGCCGAGTGCCGTGGCGAGGAACAGCGTCATCGCGCCGCCGGTTTCGGCGCAGAAGCCGCCCACGGGCTTCAGCTTGGTGATCTTCTGCCCCATCGTCTTGACGATACGCCATCCGCCGAACAGCGTGCCGAGCGCGATCGCCGCCTGGCACGCGAGGACGACCCAGAACGGGATGTCCGAGCCCTTGAAATCCGGCCGCAGCGACCCGTTGGCGACGAGGATGAGCGCGATGATGCCCATCGTCTTTTGCGCGTCGTTGCCGCCGTGGCCGAGGCTGTAGAGCGCCGCCGATACGAGCTGCAGCCGGCGGAACCATCGGTCGATCCGGTTCGGCGCCGTGCCCGAGAAGATCCAAGCGACGGCGACCATCAGGAGTCCGCCGAGGAAGAATCCCAGCAGCGGCGAGAGCACG
Source organism: Casimicrobiaceae bacterium (assembly GCA_039934535.1). Lineage (GTDB taxonomy): Bacteria > Pseudomonadota > Gammaproteobacteria > Burkholderiales > Casimicrobiaceae > CAIWHR01. The sequence goes on from JBDTLY010000206.1 coordinate 421, forward strand.
ATCGCGAGGCTGATTTTGAAGAGGCCGCTGCCCACGAGCGCGTGGACACCACCTTTCGCGATCGCGGCGCCCACGAGGCCGCCGATCAGCGCATGCGACGACGACGACGGCAGGCCGTACCACCAGGTGATCACGTTCCAGGCGATGGCTCCCGTCAGGGCGCCGATGATCACGCTGACGTCGACCAGCGTCGGGTCGATCACTCCCGTGCCGATCGTGTTGGCGACGTTGAGGCCGAAGAACAGGAACGCGATGAAATTGAAGAACGCCGCCCAGGCGACCGCATAGTGCGGCCGCAGCACGCGCGTCGAGACCACGGTCGCGATCGAGTTCGCCGCGTCGTGAAACCCGTTCATGAAGTCGAACGCGAGCGCCAGCACCACCAGGAACACGACCATGTTGAGCGACATCCCGGCAGTCGTCACGGCGGTCGGCTCCGGCCGGCGGCGCTACGCATTCTCGAGCACGATGCCCTCGATCACGTTGGCGACATCCTCCGCCTTGTCCGTGATCGACTCGAGCAGCTGGTAGACCTCCTTCAGCTTCAGGATCTGCTTCGCGTCGGACTCCTCGCGGAACAGCTTCGCGAGCGCGGAGCGGAAGACGAAGTCCGCCTCGCTCTCGAGCCGGTCGATGTCGCCGCAGATCCGAAGGATCGCGTCGGCGTTCTTCATGGATTCCAGCATGCCGACCGCTTCCTTGACTTTCAGCGTGCAGGCCACGCAGATGTCTGCGAGCTTCTGCGCGTCGGGCGTGACGGTCTTGACGTCGTAGAGGAACACGCAGGTCGCGACGTCCTCCATGAGGTCGAGGATGTCGTCCATGCCGGTAATGAGCTGGTGGATCTCGTCGCGATCGAGCGGCGTGATGAACGTCTTGTGCAGGAGCTGGACCGTCTCGTGCGTGATGCGGTCAGCCTGCTTCTCGTTCCTCTCGATGGCGCGGCTCCTGATTTCGAGCTGCGAGAGGTCCGAGAACAGCGCCGTCAGCTCGACCGCAGCGAGCGCCGCGAGCTCGGCGTGCTGATTGAAGAGGTCGAAGAATTTCCCTTCGCGTGGAAGCAGGCCCATGGTCGCTTTGGTTCCAGAGTGACGGCCCCCGCATTATCGCATTCCGCGAGTGCCGCATTCGGCCGGATGACGCGGTTCAACCCCTCGATGCCCTGCGCGCCAGCATGCCGCCGGTCGTGAGGCACGCGCCGACCGAATAAAACACGGGCGCCAGGCCAACGGTGGTTCCCAGCGCGCCGAACACGAGCGGCACCGCGAACGCCATGGTGTTGACGAGCGCCATGCGCACGCCCGCCGCTTCGCCCATCCGCCCCGGCGGCGCATGCGTGTGCAGGAGCGCCATCACCATCGGCTGCCCGCTCCCCAGCCCGAGGCCGAGGCAGAACGCCAGCGCGAGGAGCGTCGGCGCGCTCTGCGCCAGGGGAAACAGCAGGTAGACCGCGCCCGCCACGAACAACGCGATCGTCAGCACCTGCTGCTCCGTAAAGCTGCGCGCGATGCGCGGCATCACGAGCCGCACGACAAACGTCGCCGCCGCGAATGTCGACAGCACGAGTCCGATCTCGGACGCTGAAAGCCCGATCCGGTTGCCATAGATCGGGACGAAAACGGTGAAGAGATCCCAGCCCACCGCGAACAGCGCGTTGATCGCGAACAACCGGCGCAGCGTCCGATGGCGCAGCAGGACACGCACGCCGCCATGATGCGCGGGGCCGGCGTGAACCTGGGGGCTGGGCAGCGCGAGTCCGCCGCGCGCGAGAACGACGAACGGCGCGAAAGGGACGGCGGCCAGCATCGCGAATGTCGACGCGAATCCGAGATGATCGATCGCCAGTCCCGCGGCGAGAGGGCCGATGAAGCCGGACGTCGAGTAACCGAGGGCCAGCAGGCTGAAGTTCCGGGCGCGCTCCGAAGGGCCGCCGAGCTCGCCCGTGACGTTCTGCGTCGCGATCTGGAAGACCATGAATCCGCTGCCGAGGATCGCCGCGCTTGCGAACAGCATCGGCAGGTCCGGCAACGCGATTGGCAGCGCCGCACCGACGGCAATCGCCGCCGTGCCAAACAGCATCGGCTTGCGCACGCCGACGCGGTCCGAGAACCGACCCGCCGCGATGGCGAACAGCATCGGCAGGAACGCGTAGAGCGCCATCAGCGCGCCGACAGTGAGCGGCGTCGCGCCCTGGTCGAGCGCGGCGAGCGACACCGTCACCCGGCTGCCGCTCATGACCGCGTGGTTCGCGATGCCGAGCAGGATGAGCCGCTTCAGCGTGCGGCGTCCGTCGGCGTTCCGTTGTCGTTCGCCTGGTTCGCCCTCTCCGCCGCTCACGGATCGGCCTTTGGACGGTGCAATGACTTCGCGCGCGGTTCGGCCTCCATCACCGGAAATGGAAATCGACGGCATGACCGTCGGCCTCCGAACGTGCTCGCGTTTGCTCGCACCCCCTTGCCTTCGGCTTGGGGCCCCTGCTCGCCGTTCGCGCGTTCCCCCTCTCCGGCACTCACGGCGCTAGCCTGTCCACGATCCAACCATCGGAAGCCAGCGGATCGCGGCGATAGCGGATGCGGTCGTGCAGACGCGACGGACGCCCCTGCCAGAACTCGAGCGCGTCGGGCGCGAGCCGATAACCGCCCCAGTGCGGCGGCCGGGGAATGTCGTCCCCCGCGTCGCGGTAGCGCAGCTCCGTGTCGGCGAATCGCCGCTCGAGCTCCGAGCGCTCGCCGATCGCCTCGCTTTGCGGCGACGCCCAGGCGCCGAGGCGCGCTCCGCGCGGGCGGCTTGCAAAGTACGCCGCGGATTCTTCGGCGTCGACTTTCGCGACGGCGCCTTCGATGCGCACCTGCCGCTCGAGCTCGGGCCAGAAAAACAGCAGCGCTGCTTCGCGCCGCGCCGCGAGCTCGTGCCCTTTCCGGCTCGCGTAGTTGGTGAAGAACACGAAGCCCCGGTCGTCGAAACCCTTCAGCAGCACCACCCGCGCGGACGGACGGCCGTCGGCATCGGCCGTCGCGAGCGTCATCGCATTGGGCTCCGGGACGTCCGCCTTGACCGCCTCGTCGAACCAGCGCTCGAACTGGCGCAACGGGTGCGGCGCGACGTCGCGCTCGTCCAGCGTCTCGCGCTTGTAGTCGATGCGCAGGTCGGCGATCTTCACGGGAGCGCCTACGGCACGAATTTCTTTTCGTATTGGGCGTTGATGCGCGCGAGCGAACCATCGGCGCGAAGCGTCTCCAGCGCATCGGAGAGCGCTTTCACGACCGCGCGATCCGTCTGCGGATTGCAGGCAAGGTACAGCGGCTCCTCCTTCGCGAGAAAGACGAGCTTGACGTCGGCTACGCTGGCGGCCTTCGCGATGCTCCGGCCGGCATAAAGGCCGCTGATCCAAAGATCGATGTGGTCCGGGTTGTCGGCCGGGAGCAGCAGCTTCGCCGGGTTCTCGCGATCGTCGCGCACGAGCTTCAGATTCGTGATCGCGTTCTCGCGCAGGAATTCGCCCTTCGCGTCGCGATTCACGGCGCCGATGCGGTATGGCGCCAGATCCTTGAGCGCGCGAATCGGCACCGCGAAGTCGCCCTTGCCGAAGAGCGCCCAGTAATTGGTCGCCAGCGGGCCTACCCAGAGAAACAGCCGTTCGCGGTTCTCGAGCCGCGCCGTGGCGAATACGCACGTGTTCTTTTTCGCCTGCGCGCGAACGAACGCGTCATCCCACGGCATGATCTCAATCGAGGCCGGATGCCCTGCGCGAGTGGAAATCAGCTGGACGATTTCGGTGGTCGAGCCGACGACCTTGCCGTTCTCGGTGTAGTTGAACGGCGGGTTCTCCTCGGTCAGGAACGAAAGGGTGACCGCCGAGGCGGCCCCAGCCCCGGCGACAATCCCGATCAGGGCAAGGGCTAAGCGGACGACCGACATGATTCTGGACCTTCCGATGGACAGGGCCACCATTGTCGCAACATGGGGCCCTCCTGCCAACGACCTTCGGACAGGCGCGGACATTTGCGGCGCTTCCGGCGCCGGCCTACACTTTCGCCGATTCGCCCACCGCCTTCGATCGTGGAACTCAACCAGCGCGAGACTTTCCTCCTCGCCATCCTCGTGCTGTTCCTTGGCCGATGGCTCAACCGGCACGTCCCGCCGCTGCGGGAATGGAACATCCCCGAGCCCGTGACCGGCGGGGTCGTGGCCTCGCTCGCCTTCGGCGCGCTCTATCTCGTCGCCGGGACCCAGGTCTCGTTCACGCTCGACTGGCGCGACGGCCTGCTGATCGTGTTCTTCACGACGATCGGCCTCTCCGCCAACGTGCGCATGCTGGCCAGCGGTGGAACGATGCTCGTGATCCTCACGCTGGTCGCGGTCGCGAACCTGTGGATCCAGAACGGGGTCGGAATCGCGATTGCGGGCCTGCTCGGCGCAAATCCGGCCACGGGATTGCTCGCAGGCTCGCTCGGCCTGTCGGGTGGTCACGGCACCGCGATCGCCTGGGCGCCCACGCTCGCGTCGACCTTCGACCTGCCGAACGCCATGGAAATCGGGACCGCGGCCGCGACGTTCGGTCTCGTCGTCGGCGGCGTCCTCGGCGGCCCGCTGGGCCGGTTCCTGATCCGCCGTCACCATCTTCACCCCGGGACCACCGAGCACACGAGCGTCGGTTTCGAGTATTCGGAGGAGGCGAAACTCAAGCTCGACGTCGACGGGATGCTCCAGACGCTGCTGGTCATCGCCATCGCGGTGGGGATCGGGACCGAGCTCAACACCCTTGTCGCCCGATGGGGGCTGAAGCTCCCCGACTTCGTCACCGCGCTGATCGCGGGCATCGTGCTCACCAACGTGATCCCGCGGCTCTTTCCCCGCCTGCCCTGGCCGACGGGGACGCCGCCGCTCGCGCTGGTCGCCGATCTCGCGCTCGGGCTGTTCCTCGCGATGAGCCTCATGAGCCTGCAGCTGTGGACGCTGCTCGACGCCGCGGGGCCGCTGTTCGCGATCCTCATCGTGCAGATCGCGGTCTGCTGGGGACTCCTCGCGTGGGTGGTGTTCCGCCTGCTCGGGAGCACCTACGACGCCGCCGTGTCGACCTCGGGTTACTTCGGCCTGGCCATGGGGGCGACGCCGACAGCGATCGCCGTCATGACCGCCATCACCAAGGCGCACGGGGCGAGCCCGCGGTCGTTCATCGTCGTGCCGCTGGTCGGCGCGTTCTTCGTGGATATCGCCAACGCGATCACCATCCAGACAATCATTCGATTGATGGGTCATTGACCCGGGCCGAGCGCCCGTTGCGCGCCGTCAGCGGCGCGACGTCGCACCGGAATGGATTGCCGGGGCGGTGTCGGGCGCGCCCGACGCGTGTGTCCGCCACCGCGCCACCCGCGCAACACGCCCCACGCAGCACTGCGAAAAAACCGCACGCGAGGGATTCCCTTCCCTCGGAATTGCGCTATAGTTCCCGCCGATGGAGCAGGAATCACCGTGACAGGACGGCCAGCTTCAGAGTGTTCGGCGCAGTAAGTAGAGCATCCAATCAGAGGAAGGAGAACTATGGCTACTGCCAAGAAAGCTGCAAAGAAATCCGCGAAGAAGCCCGCCGCGAAAAAGGCCCCCGCGAAGAAACCCGCCGCGAAAAAAGCCCCCGCGAAAAAGGCCCCGGCGAAAAAAGCCCCCGCAAAGAAACCCGCGGCGAAGAAGTCCACCGCGAAGCGCAAGCCGAATGCCGCGTTCATGAA
>JBDTLY010000207.1:0-6131 GCA_039934535.1 Casimicrobiaceae bacterium
AACACGTAATGCAGCGCGATCGTGAGCTCGACCGTGCCGAGGTTCGACGACAGGTGGCCGCCCGTCTGCGCTACCGACGCCACGAGAAATGCCCGCAGCTCGCGCGCGAGTTCGGCGAGCTGCGCGCGGTCGAGACGGCGCAGCGCGGCGGGATTGTCAATTGTGTCGAGTAGCGGGTACATGATCTAGCGGTCGCGCAGCACTATCCAATCGGCCAGTTCGGACAGACGGCGCCCGGCCGGCCCGAACGGCCCGAGCGCCGCATGGGCTTCGACGCGCAAAGCCTCCGCGCGTTCCCGCGCACCGGCCACGCCGAGCAGCGCGACGAACGTCGGCTTGCCCTGCGCGGCATCCTTGCCCGCCGTCTTGCCGAGGGACGCCGCCGAGCCTTCGACGTCGAGCACGTCGTCGACGACCTGGAACGCAAGACCCGCGGCGTTCGAATACGCGTCGATGGCCTCGACTTCGACCTCTGACAACGCGCGTCCGCACGCGGCGCCGAGTCGCGCCGCCACGCGAATGAGCGCGCCGGTCTTCATCCGGTGCATTGTTTGGAGGTCGGCCATGGAAAGGTTCGCGCCGACCGCCGCAAGATCGATCGCCTGCCCGCCGGCCATTCCGCGCCAGCCTGCGGCGTCGGCCAGCAGCGCGCACGCGCCTCCACCGTCCGGCAGGCGCCCATGCGCGAGCACGGCGAACGCGAGCGCCTGCAGCGAATCGCCCGCCAACAGTGCGGTCGCCTCGCCGAATGCGACATGGCAGGTTGGCTTGCCGCGGCGGAGCGTGTCGTCGTCCATGGATGGCATGTCGTCGTGCACGAGCGAATAAGCATGGATCAGTTCGACGGCCGCGGCGACGGCATCGACGACGGCGGGTTCGGCACCGACGGCTTCGCCGGCGGCGTAGGCCAGGAGCGGCCGGATGCGCTTGCCTCCTCCGAGCGCCGCATAACGCATCGCCGGAACGAGAGGCGCAGGGCCCTCGCTTTCGGCCGGCAGCGCTCTGTCGAGCACATCTTCGATTCGCCGCTGCCGCTCGCCGCACCACACAGCGAATGCGAGGTCAGGATTCATTGCTCCCGGACGCGTCGGCGTCGGCCGCTTCGAAGGTTTTGAGCACGCCCTTTTCGAGGATTTGCACCTGCTGCTGCGCGTCCTTCAGCGTGGATTGGCAATACTGCAACAGCTCCGCACCGCGCTTGTACGCAGCAAGCGATTCCTTGAGCGGAAGCTTCCCGCCCTCCATCGTGGCGACAATTTCCTCGAGCTCGCCGAGCGCGGCTTCGAAGCTTTGCGGAGAGGCGCTGGTCCTGGTCATCGGTGACGGGCCTGATCCGGGGAACGCGCGCGGATCGACTATTTTCCCGGATTGGTTGACCGGCTTTTGGCGGGTCTTGTAGAATATCACGGTTCAGCGACGCGGCCTTTCACGAGCTTTCGTGCGGCCGACTTAGCAAAATGGTTCGGGGCGGCTGCTACAGGCCGTAAGCGTCCCGGGTTGTTGGGTTGGGTTGGTTTTCACCGGAAACCGGACGAAAGGAAAGGCCGATGTCGAATCTCGCCTCGGCGGAGCATTTGCGGCGCGCCACGTCGCAGCTCCCCGTCTCCACGTATTGCGATCCTGCCGTATTCGACGCGGAGCAGCGGCTGCTGTTCGCGCGCGCCCCGAGCTACGTCGGCCACGAGCTGATGGTGCCGAACCCCGGGGACTACTTCGCGCTCGAACGACGCGACAACGCGCAGGCGCTGATCCGCAACGCAGACGGAATCGAGCTCGTCTCGAACGTCTGCCGGCACCGGCAGGCGATCATGCTGCAAGGCCGCGGCAACGTCCCCAACATCGTCTGTCCCATCCACCGCTGGACCTACGACCTCAAGGGCGAGCTCCTCGGCGCGCCGCATTTCGCCGACAAGCCGTGCCTCAATCTTGGCCGCTCACCGTTGCAGAACTGGAACGGCCTGCTGTTCGACGGCGCACGCGACGTGCGCTCGGATCTCGCGACGCTCGGGGTGCATCATTTCGATTTTTCGAACCATGTGCTCGACCGGGTCGAGATCCACGACTGCAACTACAACTGGAAATCCTTCATCGAGGTCTACCTCGAGGACTACCACATCGGCCCCTTCCACCCGGGACTCGGCAATTTCGTCACGTGCGACGACCTGAAATGGGAATTCGCGCCGTGGGCATCGCTGCAGTCGGTCGGCATCACGAGTCTCGGCAAGCCGGGCTCGAAGACCTACGAGCGCTGGCACAGGGCGGTGCTCGACTACTACCGCGGCGAGATGCCGAAGCACGGCGCGATCTGGCTCACCTACTATCCGAACATCATGCTCGAGTGGTACCCGCACGTGCTGGTGATCAGCACGCTTATTCCGCGCAGCGTCGATCGCACCACCAACATCGTCGAGTTTTACTATCCTGAGGAGATCGCGCTGTTCGAGCGCGAGTTCGTCGAGGCCGAGCAGGCGGCGTACCTCGAGACCGCGCGCGAGGACGACGAGATCGCCGAGCGGATGGATGCCGGCCGCCGTGCCCTCTACAAGCAGGGACGCAGCGAGGTCGGACCGTACCAGTCGCCGATGGAAGACGGCATGCAGCACTTCCACGAGTTCCTGCGGCGCGAGCTCGGCGCGCACGTCGCGCCGCGCTGACGCCGGCGCGACCCCGGAGGATATTGCTCCCCAGAGGAACGGCGTGTAGCCTGACATTCTCTAAGGCCAATATCGAGGTGGTTCCATGCACACTGTTCTCCGCGCCCTGGCGCTCGTGTCCATGTGCTCTGCGTGGCCCTGTGCGGCCCAGAGCTATCAGGATTGGTGGTGGAATCCCGACCAATCCGGGCACGGCCTCAACATCGGCCAACAGGACAACATCCTCTTCGTCTCCTGGTTTACGTACGACGAGCAGGGTCAGGGCATGTGGCTGGTGACGAGCGGCACCCTCTCGGGCAAGACGCTGACCGGCAACTGGAGCCGCACAACCGGGCCGAAGCTCGGAACGCCGTTCGATCCGTTGCAGGTCACGACATCGACGGTAGGTACCGTGACGATTACTTTCGCCGACCTCCACCGGGCGAAGATGGACTGGACCGTCAATGCCAAGAGCGGAACCGTCGACCTGGTCAGGCAAACGTGGAGTCCCGTGGTGCTGAGCGGGATCTACGCAGGATCGTCACATGGAAACGTCTGCGGGCAAGGCCTGGAATTCTGGCAGTCGAATACACTGACGATCACGCAGACTTCGCCCCCAGGTGGCCCGCAGACGATGAAGGTGATCGACGTCGACAACCACGGCGGGACGTGCACCTTCGACGGCGAGGTTACCAAGAGCGGCAGCTTCATCCACCATTCCGGCGCCTACAGCTGCGTCAACGGGGGGGTGCTCGGTACTGGAACTCATAACACCACAATGCTGCTGACGGGAGAGGCCCTCACCGTATTCGTGAACGCGTCTGTTTCGGGTGGGTGTGTTGCAACCGCCACGATCACCACAATCCCGCAATGAACCACCATGTTCGGGCGCCGGCGTCAAGGTCGATACCGTCAACATGCTGACGTTGGTCATTTCCACCGCCGACCTCGCCGCCCGTCTCGACGACGCGTCGTATGTGATTCTCGACGTCCGGCATGATCTGGCAAAGCCGGACACCCTGGGCGAATCGCAGTACGCCGCCGGCCACATTCCCGGCGCGCAATTCGTCCATCTCGATCGCGACCTGTCGGCGCCGAAAACCGGCAAGAACGGCCGTCATCCACTGCCTTCGCCGGAAGCGACCTCCGCGCTGTTCGGGCGCCTCGGAATCGATGGTTCGAAGCAAGTCGTCGCGTACGATTCCGGCGGTGGAATGTACGCGCCGCGGTTGTGGTGGATGCTGCGCTGGCTCGGTCATAGTGCGGCCGCGGTGCTCGACGGCGGCATCGCGAAGTGGGTGCGCGAGGGACGGCCGACGACGACCGACGTCGTCAAGCCAACGCCGGCGACGTTCGCGATCCGCAACGTCGAGCGCACGCTTGCCGCGGCCGATGTCCTTGCGAACCTCGCCGATCGTTCGCTCATGCTGATCGATGCGCGCGGGGCCGAACGATTTCGCGGCGACGTCGAGCCGATCGATCCCGTGCCCGGCCATATCCCGGGCAGCATCAACCGCCCGTACACGCAGAACCTGGAGCCGGACGGCACCTTCAAGAGCGGCGCGAAACTTCGCGCCGAATTCGATGGCGTCGTGGGCAACTCGCCCCCGGAGCGGATCGTCAATACCTGCGGGTCGGGGGTGAGCGCATGCCACAACCTGCTCGCGATGGAACTCGCCGGGATCCAGGGCACGCTGCTCTATCCAGGCTCATGGAGCGAATGGTGCTCGGACGCGGCGCGGCCCATCGCGCGCGGGCCGGCGTAACGAACTGTCGCCGCACGAGCAGTCGGTCCGCCGCGCACACCCCGAGTCTTGGGGACCTGGGGTGTGATTCCCAATCAGTAGGGGGCAACGACGCTGTCGGGGGTCGTGTCGGGAGTCGCCGGAATCGTGTCGTAACCGTTTCCTGAGACGAAGTTGTCTCCTGCCGAGGTCAGCAGCGTTCCCGTGCTTCCCGCGGCCCGTGTGATTCCCACCCCGTGATTGTTGACGACCCGGCTGCCGCCGAGTGTCACGAGCGCGCCCGAGTCGAGGACGATGCCGCGCGTGTTGCCTTCGATCGTCGAATGCGTGATCGCCACGATCGACGGAAACGTATTCCCGCGGAAACTGAGCGCATCGCCGGCGCAGCCCGTGATGCTCGAGTCACTGATATGAACCGAACCCGTGACGCCGTTCATGAAAATCCCGGCACCGCCGCCGGTGATGGTGCTGCCGGCGACAGTCACTTGCGATCCGCCGCTCGCGGTTCCGATCATCTCGAGCACCGTATTGACACGGCTGAAAGTCGAGCGGACCAGGCGCACGCGGCTCGCGCCATTGTTGGCGTTGACCCGGATGCCGCCAGAACGATTCATCAGGCTGTCGTTCACGACGATGCTGAGCACGCGGGTCGAATCGTTGATCCCGACAATTGTGTCGAGCGCAAGCGACATGTTCGTGCGATCCAGGTTGACGTTCATGCTGTTCCCGGTCGTTGCCCCCGCGGTGTTCCGGGCATCGATACCGGTATTGCACGTCCAGACATTGCTGTTGCGCAGCACCAGCTCGATGCCGTCGTTGACGACGACGCACCGGTCGAGCGACTCGATGAGAACGTTTTCGGCGAGCACCCACTTGGCTGTCGTCGCTCCGTTCGCGCGAAGCCCGATGTCGCCGTTGCGCACGGTCACATTCTTGAGCAGAAGATGGCTGTCCGGCGTGGACGAGTTGTCGTCGATGCCAACGCCGGCGCCGGCGCCCGCGAACCCGGAGATCTGCAGATTTTCCAGTCGTACGGTTCCGGCCTGTTGAATGTCGATGGCCGTCGGCGTGCCCGAGGCATAGTTGATGACGAAGCCCTTCAGCAGCACCTGGATATTCGGACCATTGATGACGAAACCGCCGGTCGCGCCTACCGTCACCCCGGCGTAGATGCCATCGGCCGCGGTGATCGACACCGATTTGTCGATCAGTGTTCCTCCATAGCCGGCAGAATCCAGCACTATGATCTCGCCGGATGCGGCGGTATGGGCGAGGGCCGCCGTGAGCGAGCGGCATGGCAAGGTCACCTGGCAGGTGTTCGTATCGAGCCCCTTCGACGATACGGCGGTTCGCGGATAGGTCTGCGCAAACGCGGGAATGGCAAACGCGGCGAACGCAAGCGAACAGACGATGCCTGCGAGATGCCTTTCAGCATGCTTCAATGAAATCTCCTTGTGTTGTTTTGCACAACGAGGGGCAACGATGCTGGGTGATGCGCGCCTTCGCATTTCCTTACTGCCAAGTGTTCTCGATTCAACGCGCGGCGCGCGCCCGAGTATAGCCGAAAGCGCTGCGCTGTATGACAGAACAATTGCGTCCGAGCGTGCGAACGGTGTCCATCGCACGCGTGGACTACAACTTGTCGCCGTTCAAAGGCTCCGGCGGCTGTTCCATCGAAGCTGCGCCAACGTCCACCCGGCCAGCTCGCGATAGCGCGATCCCGCGGGAAGGAGCTCGGAGGCGATCAGCGTGA
>JBDTLY010000208.1:0-6125 GCA_039934535.1 Casimicrobiaceae bacterium
TTGGTTGGCTGGGTCGCCAACAAGCCGCCCGGAGTAGGCGATGCTGGGGAAGTTGGGCACCGTCGCGCCCGACGTGCTGAAGCCGATTGCCATGTTCCCCTGGTTGTCCACGCCAATGCTGGGCATGAACCGATAGAGCGTGGTGTCGGGCGAATAGATCTGTTGCTGGACGGCCGTGGGTACGATCGTTCCGCCGGTGACGTCGAGTTGCGCCCACTGGATCGCCGATTGGTTGGACGCCAACGGCACGGTGTGAGCGACCCAGAGGGATTCGGCCGCCCCGACCTTGCGGTATTGCAGTTTCTGCATCACTCGGTCGGCCAGGTTGTCGAGAAGAGTGCTGGTGTTCGGCTGCGGCACCGATGTTCCAAAAGCGGACCCGGTGTACGAAGTCTGAGGGACATTGATCAGGGCGCTCAGCGAGCCGCCGCCGCCGCAGTTCGGCCCCGCGGTGAATTTTCGCACCTCGAAGGCGAACACCGAAAACGATTCCGAGACGAACCATGCCGGCGTGCCGGGCGCGACCGCGGTCGGGCCGCGGCCGACGCTGTGGCTCGGCTGCAGCGAGAACGCGTTGCTGGCCGGGCCCATGTAGCCGAGCGCCCAGGTCAGCGGATTGCCGTTGTACAGGTCCGCGCGGCTCAGTGAGCCGAACGCGACGCCCTGGTACTGAGTTGCAGGCGGGTTAAGTACGTTGAATTCGTTGGCGCTGAAGATGATGCAGTCGTGCCACGCGCCGAATTTCGGGTAATCGTTGATCAAACCGACGGGCGGAAGACCCGCGCCACCCGGATCCATCCGCAATGTGTAGAGCCACCAGCCGCCGGTGACCGGGTCGCTGGTCTTCGAGGCGGCCACGCACTGGAAGTACGGACCCCCGGCGAAATTGGTCCACGCGAAATGAGTCAAAATCCAGCGGTCCGCCAAGGCGTCATAGACCACGACCGGGTCGCCCTGCGAATTGCCATTGCACGCGCTTGCGCCGGCGGTGCTGAACAATTGGTCTTCGGTGAACGATGCGAGCAGCGTGCCGGTCTTGTCGTAGACCGCATACCCGATGTTGACGGCTTGGATGAAATGATTGGACCCGACGTCGCCGTTCGTGTCGGGCGGCCAGCCGCCGCCGCAGAAGAAGCTGCCGCCGCAAATGTCGTTGAAACTCATGCCCGGGAAATTCTGGATCGCGCCGGGCATCGGCGGGCGCGGCCCGGGGGGCGACAAAGGGGCTTGCGGCGCGGCGCCGCCACCCGATTTCGCGTTCGGCGGTCCCTTGAGCAGGGGCCGGTAGATCTTGGGGGCCACGGATCCGGCGGGAAGCGACGGCAGCTTCCGGAGGTCCATATTGAGTTCGGCGGGCACGACCTTCGGCCCGTCGAGCGTCATGGTGGCCCCCGACTGCGCAATGGCAGGGGCGGCCGCGCCGATCGTCAGTGCGAAAAGGAGCGTCGCGGCAGCGCGTCCGGTAGTAGAAGGCATGAGGTTCCCCTGGTTCGGATGGCGTTCTCGCGTCCCAGTAAGGGGCGCGGGCCGGCGGGTAGTGTTCGAGGCACGCCTTCCGACGCGCCGGAGAACACCCTGCGTGGACGCAATGTAGAACAGAGTGGCCACAAAGGCAATGCTGTTGTCCTAAACACGGCGTGCTTGCATCCGTGTCGGCGCGGGCGGTTAAACTTCGGGTCCGCGCACCATTTCATCGCAACGCAACGTTCAGGACGCCGCATTCATGCCCGCCAACCCGCTCGCCACCGGTATCGCCCGCCAATGGGACGACGAAATCGTCCCGCAGCTGACCGACTACATCCGCGTTCCCGCGAAGTCGCCGCACTTCGACCCCGACTGGAAGAAGAACGGGCACATCGAGCGCGTCATCACGCTGGCGGAAGCGTGGGTGAAGCAGCAGCCGGTGCGCGGGCTCGAGGTCGAGATCGTGCGCCTCAAGGGCCGCACGCCGCTTCTTTACTTCAACGTTGCCGCGACGGGCAAGAAAGCCGCGCGCGATGCCACCGTGCTGCTCTACGGGCATCTCGACAAGCAGCCGGAGATGGTCGGCTGGCTCGACGGATTCGGCCCGTGGATTCCGCGCTACGACGACGGCAAGCTGTACGGGCGTGGCGGCGCCGACGATGGGTATGCGGTCTTCGCGTCGCTTGCGGCGATCGGCGCACTGCAGACGCAGGGCATCGGGCATGCGCGCTGTGCCGGGATGATCGAAACCTGCGAGGAGTCGGGCAGCTACGATTTGCCGGCGTATCTCGAACACCTCGCGCCGCGCCTCGGCAAGGTCGATTTCGTCATCGGCCTCGACTCCGGCTGCGGCGATTACGAGCGGCTGTGGGCGACGACCTCGCTGCGTGGTATCGCAGCCGGCACGCTGACGGTCGAGGTGCTGACCGAAGGCGTGCATTCGGGCGACGCGAGCGGCGTCGTGCCATCGTCGTTCCGGATTGCGCGGCGCGTGCTCGATCGCCTCGAGGATTCGGGAACGGGCCGCGTGCTGCCTACGGAATTCCACATGCCGATTCCGGAGGAGCGCTCGGCGCAGGCGCGTGTGGCCGCCGACGTCATGGGCGACATGGTGATCAAGAAATACCCGTTCATCGGCGGCACGAAGCCGATGGTGGCGGGACGCGCCGAAGCGCTGCTCAACCGGACGTGGCGTCCCGCGCTGTCGGTGGTCGGCGCCGACGGGCTGCCGGCGATCGCCAATGCCGGCAACGTGCTGCGGCCGCTGACGTCGCTCAAGCTGTCGCTGCGGATTCCGCCGACGCTCGACGGCGCGCGCGCGACGACGGACATGAAGCGCATCCTCGAAGCCGATCCGCCGCATGGCGCGGTCGTGCGCTTCGAGGCGGACCAGGGAGCCTCGGGGTGGAATGCGCCGCCTACCGCGCCATGGCTCGTGGCGGCGCTCGAAGCCGCGTCGCAGACGCATTACGCGCAGCCGGCGGCGGCGATGGGCGAGGGCGGCACGATTCCGTTCATGGCGATGCTCGGCAAGCATTTCCCCGCCGCGCAATTCCTGATCACCGGCGTGCTCGGCCCGCATTCGAATGCGCACGGGCCGAACGAATTCCTGCACGTGCCGTATGCGAAGAAGCTCACCGCGTGCGTGGCGGATGTGATCGCGGCGCATGCGCTGAAATAAGCCGGATGCGGTCATTTCCGCGCAGGCGGAAATCCAGTGTCTTTCGTCGAACGTCACTGGGTCCCCGCCTGCGCGGGGATGACGTTGCTCCTGTTTATGACTTATTCCAGCCGCAGCACCTCGTGCCGCTTGCGCGCAAAGGTGCGAATGAGGAGCTTCGCGATGTCGGCGTCGAACACCGGCCGCGGCGGCGTCTCGATCAGCCGTGTGAGCTCGCCATCGTCATGCGCGGTGCCGAGCCAGCACCAGTTGCGCAAAACGTGGATGTCGGTGCGTTCGCCGAGCAATGCGCGTTCGCGGATCCCCGCGAGACCCGGATAGGGCCACGGAGGCACGGCATGCGGTGCGAGCGCCTCGCGCAGTCGCGCGTGGTGCGACTCCGGCGATTCCTCGCCGACGCACACACCGAGGCAGCGGCGGACCTGGCGCGCGAAGCATGGGCCGGAGCGCTTCTCGAGCCCGAGCGCGTTCCAGCACAGCTGATGGTCCTTTGACAGATGGCGCAGCGCCTCGCGCGCCGCGCGCTTCGACGTGAACGGCCCGTAGCGGCCGGTAAGCTCGCCCGCTTCGACGGTGGCGGCCGGATGGAATCGCGGCGGCCCCGGTTCTTCCGGTAATTCGAGCACGCCGGATTCGGCCTTGCGCCGCAACGCATGGTTGTGCGCGGGCAGCATCGACTTGACCAGCGCCGATTCGCGCAGCAAGGCGCCGATCTCGCCGGCGGTTTCCTCGAATTCGATACGTCGGATCTCGGTCGACAGGCGCGAATCGGTCGACGATCGATAGTCGGACGAGAAATGCGCGCCGACACGCTCGCGCAGGTTGCGGCTCTTGCCGATGTAGAGCGGCAGCGCGTTCATGCCGTAGAACAAATAGACGCCGGGCGCTTCGGGCAGCGCGTCGAGCGCATCGGGGGCGAGCTGCGGCGGCAGGCTCGGAATCTTGAGCACACGCTTGGCGGCGTCGGCGATCGTCTCCGCGTCGAAGGCGCGGTACAGCGCCTGCACGAACGCCCACAGCACGCGTGCGTCGCCCAGCGCGCGATGGCGGCCTTCCACCGGCAGCGCATGGCGCTCTACCACGCTGTCGAGGTTGTGGCGTTCTGCGTCCGGGAACAGCCGCCGCGACAGCTTGACCGTGCACAGCGCGCGCGTGGAGAAATTGCGGTCGAGCCGCGCGAACGCATGCTTGAGGAAGCCATAGTCGAAGCGGGCGTTGTGCGCGACGAAGAGGGCGCCCGCCGTGCGCGCCGCGACCTCGTCGGCGATGGCCCCGAACGACGGCGCGTCACGGACCATCGCATCGGTGATTCCCGTCAGCGCCTGGATCGCGGCCGGTATCGGCACGCCGGGATTCACGAGCGTCGACCATTCCGATACGGTCGGCGCGCCGCCTGCCGGGTCGATCGTGACGCGGACGATACCGACCTCGGTGATCGCGTCCCGGTCGGCGGCAGTCCCCGTGGTCTCGAGGTCGACGAAGGCGAGGGCGGGGGCGAACAGGTCCATGGGAGGGGCGGCGGAGACGCGAAAAAGGGGCTTGACCTCCGAACGTTCGTTCGCTATCGTATCACCATGTCGAACGATCGTTCCTATCTGAACCGGCTGCAGGACTATTACTCGCAGCATCGGGCGCTGCCGTCCTATGCGTCGATCGGCCAGCTGCTGGGGCTCAAGTCCAAGTCGTCGGTCGCCGCGATGGTGGCACGGCTGAAGCTCGCCGGGTACATCGACGCGACGCCCGACAAGCGCCTCGCGCCGACGAAGCGCTTTTTCGCGCGGCCGCTGGCCGAAGCGCCGGTCCACGCCGGCATGCCCAACCCAGTCGAGGACGCCCCGGGCGATGCACTGACGATCGACGACTACCTGATCGAGCGGCCCTCGCAGACCGTGCTGATCCGGGTGAAGGGCGACTCGATGATGGACGCGGGCATCCTCGACGGCGACCTGGTCGTGGTCGAAAAGACCGCGGCGGCGAAGCGCGGCGACATTGTCGTGGCCATCGTCGACGGCCAGTTCACGTTGAAGACCCTCGACCTCGAGCGCGGCGCGTTCGTCTTGAAGCCCGAGAACAAGGCCTATCCGGTCATTCGGCCCGAGGGCGACCTCGAGATCTTCGGCGTCATGGTCGGGCTCGTCCGCAAGATTTAGCGCTAGCGGCATCGGGCAGATATCCGTCATCTCCGCTCATTTTGGTAACTGAGCGGGAATCCAGCGCTTTTCGTCGAACGTCACTGGATCCCCGCCTGCGCGGGGATGACGGGTTTGTAGGCGGGAGTCAGGCCCAGGCATTACCATCTCCGGATGGCCACGCGCTTGAAGCTCGCGATCGTGCTCTCCGGCGGCGGCGCGCGCGCCGCCTATCAGGCCGGCGTCCTGCACGCGATCGCGCAATGGCAGCCGGCCGGCGCGCCGCTTCCGTTCACGGTCGTGACAGGCACCTCGGCAGGCGCGATCAATGCCGCCGCGATCGCCGCGGGGGCGCAGGATTTCGGCCGGGCCACGGCGCGCCTCTGCGATCTTTGGAGCAACTTGCACGCGTGGGACATCTATCGCACCGACGCCATGCATCTCATGGGTTCGGGCGCCCGCTGGCTCGTGTCGTTCATCCCCACCTGGCGCCACCGCCGGCCGGCAAGCCTGCTCGACAACGCGCCGCTCGCCACGTTTCTCGATAAGGCGGTGCCGTGGTCCAGCGTGCAAGCCTCGCTCGACAGCGGTGCGCTGGAAGCGCTCGCGATCACTGCGATGAGCTACCGGAGCGGGATGTCGGTGACGTTCTGCCAGGCGCGCGCCGAGATCGAGCTGTGGCAGCGCTCGCAGCGCGTCGGCGTGCGTGCGACGCTCGGTGTGCCGCATCTCCTCGCGTCGAGCGCGATTCCATTCGTGTTTCCGCCCGCCGCCATCGACGGCGAATATTTCGGCGACGGCAGCGTGCGGCAGGTTGCGCCGACCAGCCCGGCGCTGCACCTTGGCGCCGA